>JAVCDH010000028.1 GCA_030765805.1 Candidatus Euphemobacter frigidus | reverse complement strand
CGAGGCGAGGCTCCGCCCTACGCCCGTCCTATCCAGTATGACCATCTCTTCCATGAAGATAAATCCGCAATCAACGCCAAGAGCGCCGAGAAGGTCGTCAACCTGCTGAAGAAGGCGGTCGAGAACACCGTCTGGCGGCAGCAGGATTGCGTCAACCTGATCCCTTCCGAGATGACCGAGTCATCCATGGTCCGGCTCCTCTCGATTATGGATCCCTCCGGCCGCTACGCGGAACATAAGGCGCTCAAGGCCTTTGAAGAGACAGAGGTCTTCTATTATCAGGGAGCGGACTTCATCGGTGAGGTGGAGAAACTTCTGGAAGAAGAACTCCGGCTCTATCTCAACTGCCGGGAAGTGGAGACCCGGCTGATCAGCGGGCAGATGGCCAACGCCGCCGTCTTCTCCGCCATGGTCCACCGGATCAACTTCGGGGACCGGAAGCGGGAGCCCCGGAGGATGAGCCGGGTGCTGAACCATCATATCATGAAGGGGGGACACTTGAGTTCCCAGCCGATGGGGGCGCTCAAGGATTACGTGGCCCGGGACCCGCAAACGGAGAAGCCGGCCGTGGTCAACTTCCCGGTTCTACCCGACAACCCCTATATGATCGATACGGCCGCCTGCCGGGAGATCATCGCCAAGTACCGGCCGGAGCTGATTATCCTGGGCAAGAGCGTGATCCTCTACCGGGAGCCGGTCGCCGAGATCAGGGCGATGGTCGATGAACTCTCACCGGAGAGCGTGATCATGTACGACATGGCCCACGTCCTGGGCCTGATCGGGCCGCACTTCCAGCAGCCGTTCCAGGAAGGGGCCGAGATCGTGACCGGCTCGACCCACAAGACTTTCTTCGGCACCCAGCGGGGAGTCGTGGCCGCGAACTATACCCGGGACGACTACCGCTGGCCGCTCTGGGAGGCGCTCCGGAGCCGGACCTTCCCGGGGTCGGTCAGCAATCATCACCTGGGAACCATGCTGGGGCTGCTGATGGCCGCTTACGAGATGAACCACTTCAAGGACAATTACCAGCCGAAGGTCATCGCCAACGCTAAGGCCTTCGCTAAAGCGCTTTCAGAGACCGGGATGGACGTGGCCGGCGATCCGGCCCTCGGCTACACCGAGACTCACCAGGTGGTGCTGAACGTCGGCTCCGGCAAAGGGCCGGAGATCGCGAGGCGGCTGGAGGAGAATAATATCATCGTCAACTACCAGGGGCGCCCTCAGGATGAAGGATTCTCCGCCGCGGGGGGCTTAAGGCTCGGCGTCTCCGAGATGACCCGTTTCGGGATGGAGGTCGATGATTTCGAGGAACTGGCCGGCCTCATCCACGATATAGTGGTCGAAGGCAAGGACCTTAAAGAAGAGGTAAAGTCCTTCCGAAGCCGGTTCTTAGAGATGCGCTACTGCTTCTCAGAAAAAGAGTTCGCCCCCTTGATTGAGAAGCTTCATGGGTTAATCTAATTTAGAAGCACACCAAAACTGTCTATTTGGGGTAATGTTATGTCATAAGGAAGACTCAGAGAAATACTCCCCGATGTTTAGTACAAGTTAAAAAGTTACATAAAGCTTCGAAACACAAATGGCCCCTGCCAGCTTATCTGGCAGGGGAGAAAGTTCAGAGGCTAAACGCCAGTTCCCCGTCCCCACCGGGGGGTGTAGAAAACGCATATAGCCAATGAACTCATTCACCCGTCACATAAAGTGACGGGGGTCTTTGGGGTGTGGACGCGTTGGTGTTAGCTTGTGAACTGGTTCACCTGCTGCGCCCAGAGAATCTGGGGGAACCGAGGCGACAGCGGTCTCTAGGACCAGCCTCTAAACCATAGCCAAAAATTTACGGGAACGCATCAGGACATAACCAGTCGCTCAAGCAGTCTGGAAGGGCTTGTACAGCTGTCGGATATTCTATTTTTCGCCGACGTTTTTTCGAGTATTATGCATTTTCCGTGGGTCCCTTCCGGCAACTTAGCTTTACGTTGGCCATCAATAATGAAAGGTGATAAAGATGAAGAATGCATATATTACACGGGTTGCAACCATAATGGTCTTTCTGACTGGATTGCTGGTTACACTTGCAGGAAAACAGTCAAACGTAGTTGCTGAGGAAGATCAGGGGATCGGCCGCGCTGTTGCGGAACATCTGGGGAAGATGTTCATATCATCGATGAAGCCGTCAAAAGGCAAGGTGCCCAGTCGCTATGATTCCGCACCTGTTCCTGTTAACATCAACAAACATGAATTCGAGACTGTACTTCAAAGCCTGAGGGATAATATCCTATTCCTTACTTTCCATTTTCGAGACACCATTAAAACTGAATTTGATAGTTTCTTGATAGCCAATGGAACATTTGCAAAAACAGAGATTGAGTGGGAGAAAGTAATTGGCGCGAATAGCCACAATATTCTTCGGGAAGCAACGGCAAAGGAAAAAGACAAAGACGGCATGTTCAATAAAAAACCGGGCCAGGTTAAGCTCTATCTGTCTGACAGCAAAACAAAACCTCTCTATGCCGAAGGTAAGATGCACATTACTGTACCAATTCGTTTTGCTCATGTTGCCTTCGATTCTGCTGACGTGGGAAAAACTCGTAAGTCCGATCCTTTGACGGTAACACTTCTGAGATGTGAAAATGATTTGGTCGGCCTGGAGCTTAAAGGTTTACCGGATGACGTTAAACCTGTCCTTGTGGCGCGTGATGATATGGGTGGCAGACTTAAGAAGGATTCTGCGATGATTACGCGAATTGGCGACATGACGGCAATGTACAAGGCCTGCGGCCGCATAGCCAAAATCGAAATATTTCTTCCTGTTGAGTTTGCCGATATCGCACTTATGGTTCGGGCTAATTCCGAGCCAGATACGTTCAGTCGGGATGATTGGCAGGTGAAGTCGTCACGTTACATGCCTGACCCGGGAATGCCGAAGTTTGTGACGATGGATTTGACTGAGTTAAAGGCAAGAACAAGGGTTGTGTCACAACGCGATTACGCAATAATCGGGTTTAATACGCCCGAAATCAGTGTCCGCCTTTCGCGTGTTGACAATAGTGCATTTGCTCATGTGAAATTTGGCGAACCGAAACTGTTCGATGGCGAGGGAAAGAACGTTGAGTACTCGCTCAAAGGCATTCCTTTTGATCATGAGACATTTTCCGATGAAGTTCGGTTCACAGTTAAAGACAAGAAGGAGCCAATAGAATTCACCCATGCTGTGGGCACGGTCAGTATCCGCTATCCAGCCAAGCTCAAGGTACTTACATTCACCCCCCCAAATATGAAGCACGGCAACGTGGAGGTTCAATTTCGTGGTCCCAAGATAATGATCCGCGGAGTGGACGATCTTCCCTGGAGACCGTTCCTGCCGGATAGGTTGACGGCATTGCATGCTTATGATGGTAACGGTCGCCGATTACGGAAACTGAACACCAGTGGAAACGTTTATGAAAACGGTAGAAACTGGAAGCTTGCAGGATTCTGGGGGGAGCCAAAGGAATTGAAGGTAGTTACCATTGAGAAATGGATTGAACTGGACATCCCGTTCGATTTGCCTCCAGCCCCTAAGCTTCCTAAAAGCCAGCGTGGTACGCGTCCGGCTGAGTACGAATAGTATTTCTTGGAGAATGAGGAGAGCGGCCAACAAAGGGCTGTACTGATGAGGGACAGCATGCGCCCGGCAGTTTAGCTTTTCGATGGAACACCCCTGTCTTCTCTCGCGGGTTCCTGTTCATCTATAAGAAGGGGACGGCGTCCCCTCAGCATGAGTACGATCCACCACACTCCAAGGGCCGCGAAGAAGTGCTTGAGACTGTGCCCGCTGATAATCCCACCCAGGTCATAGATCAGTCCGTCGAATAGTTCACATAGCTTGGCAATACCGTACAACCCGACCACTCCCCAGAAGTACCGGGCCCGGGTATACCGGGGGGAGAAGAGGAGTAGAACCAATGGAATTGCCAGCATAGGGTAGAACTGTACCAACCCGTAGAATCGCTGATCTCCACCGCCCAGCCTCCAGTAGATGACACTGGCCAGGCCAAGGATGATGAGCGGGAAAAGCAGCACTGTCCCAACCCGCAAACTTATCCGCTCGGTGATAACAATGCTGAATATCGGCATAAATGCCAGGATCATCGGTAACCGATCCCACAAAAGTCTCCCGGTCGCGGGATCCAGGTGATACCATGCCGAACCCAGGCCGGTCAGCACCAGACCAATAAATAGAATATAATAAGCAAAACGTTCCCTTTGCTCCCTGAAAATACTTCCGGGACCGGGATGGCAGATCATAAAAGAGAATCCGTGAAGACCAACGAAAATAAATGCCAGATTGGTGACCACATTGGCAAAATGTGGTATCCCCAGGTAAGTTCTACTATCGGCAAATGCATGATAGGCGGGATTTAAAAGGATCGGGGAAAGGCAGAGTAATACCAACAGCCCGATAACTCCCGGGGCAATAACAATCAGCACCCGAATGGGTCGTGAAGAAGGGGATCCCCTCCAGAGCAAAAAAGCGCTTATCATCGACTTATTCATTCCTATTTTCTCCGCGATCTTTGAGTCTTGCGGTTCAATTTTTGCTGTGTGATTTTATTTTAAATATTGTTTAGTGAACAGGCAACATTTTACAGGAATTAGGTGAACCGATTACACCTCAATAAGTCACGTTAGTCAACAACGTCCCCTAATTGGATTTAACATTATTTGCAATTGGCATCTGAAAATGAATTTGGTAATCTAAACATAACAATATGGACTGCTAAAATGAGTGACTCCTCTATACATAAAGCGTTGCCGGCTCTGAAAGAGATTGCCGGGCGGAGCCCTCTCTCTCTCAAGCAACTGGAAGAGATCGAGTCTCTGATCCTCGCCCGCGGCAATTTTGCGCCGGAGCGGGTCCGGAAAGAGATCGCCTGGTTCTGCCTGGAACTGGGGTTGGCCGAGTATTACTTCAAGTATACGCCGGTGGAAGAGATCGCCCGGCATATTGAATCGATCCGGGCTACCCGGATCATCTCCGAAAATTCCGGGGGGCGGCTGGTACCGATCCAGTTCGTCAGTGAACATGGCAAGAGCGGAACCTACATGGTCGAGGATGACTATGAGCAGATCCGCGCTCTGAAGGAGAGGATCGAGTCCCATTATCCGGCATTCCGGCTGCAGAGCTACCGGGGCACGACCTATCCCCTCCGTTTCTACCTGGTCACCCGGCCCCATTTTCCCTCCCTGCCGCCATCGGAAAATCCGCTTTTTGAGAATGTGGCTTCCCGGGAGTTTTTAAATAACTCGCCGAAAAAAACCATCGACCGATATCGGAATCTCTGGAAACGAATGCGAGGATGCGATATCCCCCGGATCACGTTCTCGGATCTCCCGAAGACGGGAGAGACCCGGATCATGGTAGGAATGGGGCGAGACGCCGCGAGGGGGTTTTTCACCAATTACACCTTCCTCCTGAAAAAACACCTGGCTCATATCAACCGCGAGTACGTGGAGCCCTTCACCGACGGGACGGTTATCTTTTCATTCTATCTCGACCGGAGGAAAGAGAAGATCGAGCTGGAACGCTTTTTTCAGGATATCTCAATGGCGGCGATTCTCAGTCCCGGACGACTGGCCGAACTCTTTTATTCCGGAGATTTCAGCGCCGAAGAGACTATGTACGCGGTGGCCGCCGCTAACTTCGCCCACCAGTTCTTAACTTCTTATACTGCCGAGTACGTTACCCTGGCCGGCGCTCTCAAGGATAACCCGGAACATTTAGGCCTGCTCTCACTCTTCAAGACCCACCTGGCTAAAGATACCTACCATGAAGACCGGGTGGTGGGCACGGTATTGAAATACCGGGAGATCGTGCGGGATCTCTTCCGGGCTTTTTTCGGCCAGTTCTTCCCCGGTCGGGATAAGCCGGGGCGCTCAAACTTTTACCTGGCCCGGGCCCAAAAGAAGATGGAGACGGAGATCTCCTCGGAGATCTCGCTCAATATCCTGAAATCCCTGATCACCTTCAACCAGGCCATCCTCAAGACTAACTTTTTCAAGAGAGAGAAGGTATGCCTCTCCTTCCGTCTCGACCCGGCTTTTCTCAACCCGGTGGATTATCCCCGAAAACCCTGCGGACTCTTCTTCCTGATCGGGAAAGGATTCCGGGGATTTCATATTCGGTTCCGGGAGATCGCCCGCGGAGGAATCAGGATGGTACGCTCTCCAAGCCAGGCTGATTATGACCTCAACTCCGATTTTATCTTCGATGAGAACTATAACCTGGCCGTGACCCAGCAGAGCAAGAACAAGGACATCCCGGAAGGAGGCGCCAAGGGAGCTATTCTTCCCGGCCGGGACTACATGAACGCGCAGGAGAGTATCTTCCGGCACTACATAGATGGGCTTCTCGACCTGCTCCTCCTCCCCCATCCCGAGATCGTGGATTATTATGGTAAGGAGGAGATCCTCTTTTTGGGGCCCGATGAGGGTACGGCCGGACTGATGGACTGGGCCGCTCTTCACGCCCGGGAGCGGGGATATAAATACTGGAAGGCTTTCACTACCGGGAAGACCCCGGAATTGGGCGGCATTCCTCACGACACCTACGGCATGACTACCCGCGGCATTCATCAGTACGTGAAAGAAACCCTGCGGGTCCTGGGCTGGAAGGAAGAAGAGATCACTAAATTTCAGACCGGGGGGCCGGACGGCGACCTGGGGAGTAATGAGATTCTGATCTCCCGCGATAAGACTCTGGCGGTCATTGACGGCAGCGGCGTTCTCTACGACCCGGAGGGTCTGGATCGGGGCGAACTTAAGAGATTGGCCCGGAGACGCCGGGCGGCCGAGTACTTTAACCGGCACAAATTGTCCCCCCGGGGATTTTTCGTGGGCGTGGGGGAGCGAAATGTGAAGATCCCCGACGGAACTATAGTCTCCAACGGGACTGATTTTCGGAATCGTTTCCACTTCTACCCGGGGCTGATCGTCGATCTTTTCGTCCCCTGCGGCGGCCGACCGCGAGCGATCGAGATCGGGAACTGGCAGGAGTTCCTTACCCAAGATGGCCTTCCCCGGGCGCGGGTCATTGTCGAAGGGGCCAACCTCTTCATTACCCAGGAGGCACGCCTCCGCCTGGAAGACCGGGGGGTTATCCTTTTTAAGGACGCCTCGGCCAATAAGGGAGGGGTTACCTCATCATCCCTGGAGGTGCTGGCCTGCCTGGCCCTAGAAGACGGGGAGTTTAAGAAGCTGATGGCCAAACCGGCGGGGAAGAGGGACCCGGAATTCCGGAGTAAGTACGTGAAGGAGATTATCAATACTATTAAGAGAAACGCGGCCGATGAATTTAAAGTTCTCTGGAAGGACCACCAGTCCTCCGGACGCCCCTTATCGGTGCTCTCTGATCTGCTTGACGATAAGATCAACCGGGTGACCGACACGATTTTCAATTCCCCGCTCTACCGGAACAAGCGTCTCCGAGAGAAGGTGATCCGAAGTTATTGTCCGGAAGTGCTGGTGCAGAAGATCGGGATAAAAGAAATCATGAAGCGGGTGCCGGGGGATTACCTGAGAGCGATATTCGCTTCCTCCTTGGCCTCGACTTATATCTATGAGAAGGGCCTGGAAGCCGACGAACTTGATTTTCTGGACTTCGTAAGTAAAACCTAGTGGGTTAAAAGAGGGTTGGGCAGAGGACAAACAAAAAGATTCTCAGGAGGCGTTTAATGAAAGACCGTTTTGATGAAGTGATCGGAGAGATTCTCCGGCCGATGTCTGAGCTGACGATGGGACCCGTGGACACTATGTACTTGATGCGCAAGGACGGAAGTTTCGTCTATACGGATGGATACTGGCATCCGGAGGGGACTGTCGTCGGGAAATTGATCTATTACCCGGATCCGGACGGCTTGAAGGATATCCACGGGCGCAGATACACCAGCATCGTCAAGAAAGAGAAAGACGGCGAGGAGACTTATGTCTCTCATATAGACCAGATCAAAAAGCTCTATCGGTTATTCCCCGACCTGCCGCCCGACTCCCATCACCTGATTCTGGCCGAGTACCAGGTCGCCTTTCCCCGGGACAGTTTCGCGGGCTTCTTCGACGACCGGGCCTCCTTGCGTTACGTGATGGAACATTTTCCCCGGATCAACGAGGTGGTGCGGCTGACCTCCGATCTCTTTGAGGTGCCCCTGGAGAGGCTGGGGATTACCGGATCGTCGGCGATGGGGAAGAGAGGCGCTGATATCGACCTGGTCTTCTTCGGAAGCCCGGAAGAGAATATGAAGGTGGTCCATAAACTCTGGAGCGTTATCTACAGTCAGCCGGAGCGGCAGGTAGTGGAGTATGGTAAGTTCTGGCCGCTGAAGATCTACGTCGACCGGGAAGAGGTCTGTACTTTTTATGTCTATAAAAATCTCTCCGACGCACCGGTCCGGGACTGCGAAGTGGAACTGATAAAAGAGAATGTGGAGGCATACGGGACAGTGGCCGAAAACATCAACACCTTGTACACCCCGGTCGTACTGACGCTGGATAATGTTTACCTGGATGGAGAAAAATCGGACAATATCGACCTGGTGATCTACGACGGGGCGGTCAGGGCGGAGTTCAAGAAAGGGATGCGCCTTCATATTAAAGGGCGGCTGGTCAACCTGGTCCGGGACGGGGAAAAGACTCTCACCCTCTCGGCAATCGACGGATTTGATATCACCCATGAAAAATTTAAAGCCGGCGTCCCCCATCTGAAGAGTCAGATGGAGAAGAAGAGATGACGAAATAACGACAACGTCAATCCGGGCAACAGTGCTTTAAGGATAGAGACCCCGAAGCCGGACCGCCTCGGCTACCCGTTCCACGGCCACAATGTAAGCCGCCAGGCGGAGATCGATCCTCTTCTCCCGCGATAATTCCCAGACCTTCCGGCAGGCCAGGACCATGATATCCTTCAACCTCCGGTTTACCTCTTCCTCGGTCCAGAAGTATCCCATCAGGTTCTGTGCCCATTCAAAGCAGCTCACCACCACTCCGCCGGCATTGGCTACGATATCGGGGATGACCAGAATCTTTCTCCGGAATAAAATTCGGGCGGCTGCTTCGGTGGTGGGGCCATTGGCCGATTCCGCGATTAAACCGGCCTTTATCCGTCCGGCGTTCTCAACCGTAATCTGATTCTCAAGAGCCGCCGGGATCAGGACGTCGCATTCCAATTCCAGCAGTTTCTTGTTGGTAATATTCTTAGCCCCGGGAAAGTTCTTTACCGACCCGGTCTTTTTCTTGAAGGCCTGAACCTGCTCGTAATCCAATCCGTCGGGGTTGAATATACCGCCCTTGCTATCCGATACGGCAATTATCCGGGCCCCTTTCTCCTGGGCGATCTTGTGCGCGAATGAGCCGGCGTTTCCATATCCCTGGATAACAACGGTGCTTCCCCGGAGTTCTTTTCCCAGATATTTCATGATCTCGTCCACGGCGAAGATGCAACCCCGGGCGGTAGCCTCCATCCGGCCGAAAGAGCCCCCGATCGCCAAGGGCTTTCCGGTTACCACGCCGGGGACCGCGTGAGCGGAGTGCATACTGAAGGTATCCATCATCCAGGCCATGGTCTGGGGATTGGTGTAGACGTCGGGGGCGGGGATATCTTTGCGTGGTCCGATGAAGGGGGTAATCTCGGTGGTAAAACGACGGGTGATCTTCTCGATCTCCCGGATAGAGAGTTTCTTGGGGTCACAAGCTACTGCACCTTTGGCCCCTCCATAGGGAAGACCCATTACCGCGCATTTCCAGGTCATCCACATCGCCAGGGCCTTGACATGGTCTAGGGTAACGTCCGGATGGAAACGGATGCCTCCTTTGGAAGGACCCCGATCGATGTTGTGCTGAACCCGATAACCGGTAAAGACTTTGAGCTTGCCGTTATCCATGATAATCGGGATAGAGACAATAAGCAGAGTTTTCGGGTATTTCAATTTTTCATGGATATTGGGGTCCAGCTTTATCTTCCGGGCAACCCGATCCAATTGTTTCAATGCCAGTTGATAAGGGTTGTGCGTTTCCATTTTCATAGTCCTTATAAGTGTATCCGGTTATTTTACTTCTTTGACAAGCCCGCTTATTCAAGATGGGCGGCGAATATCCCAGATAAGTATTTTAAAGTCAATAATAATAGTGCTGCTCTTTGGCCCTTTCCCGCTGTCTTACAACCCCGCACTCCGGAAGGCCTGGTCCACAATAGACCGGGCCTCTTTCTGAATCACCTTTAAGTGCTCCTCGCCCCGAAAACTCTCGGCGTATATCTTGTAGATATTCTCGGTCCCGGAAGGCCGGGCGGCAAACCAGCCGTTCTCCGCCACTACTTTCAGCCCCCCGATCGGCGCGTCATTGCCGGGGGCGCGGGTGAGCCTGGCAACGATCTCTTCCCCGGCCAATCTGCTCGCTGTGACCATCTCGGGCGTGAGGTTCTCGAGGGCCACCTTCTGCTCGGGGGTGGCCGGCGCGTCGGCTCGTTCGTAAACGGGGCTTCCGAACTCCGCTTCCAGATCCTTATAATGCTCACCGGGGTCGCGCCCGGTTACGGACGTAATCTCCGCGGCCAGGAGGTCCATGATTATCCCGTCCTTGTCGGTGGTCCAGACCTTTCCGTCCCGGCGGAGGAAGGACGCCCCCGCGCTCTCCTCGCCCCCGAAACCGAGCGAGCCGTCCAGCAACCCGTCCACGAACCACTTGAAGCCGACCGGGACCTCGCAGAGCGTCCGTTTAAGCCGGGCGGTGACCCGGTCGATCATTGAGCTTGAGACCAGGGTCTTGCCAACCGCCGCCGCCTCGCTCCATCCGGGACGGTTCTGGAAGAGATACTGAATAGCGACCGAGAGATAGTGATTAGGGTTCATCAAGCCAACGCTTTTGGTAACGATACCGTGACGGTCATAGTCGGTATCGTTTCCGAAAGCGATGTCAAAATCATCCTTGAGCTTGATCAGGGAAGCCATGGCATAGGGGGAAGAGCAGTCCATCCGGATCTTCCCATCTTTATCTACCGTCATAAATGAGAAGGTCGGATCCACTCTCCGGTTTACTACCGTGATATTCAGCCCATACCGTTCAGCGATGGGATCCCAGTAGGCTACTCCCGCTCCGCCGAGTGGATCGGCCCCGATCGAGAGACCGGCCCCGGCGATCTCTTTCATCCTGATGATATTCTTCAGGTCATCCACGTAAGGCATGACATAATCGTAATCATGAGTGGTGGTGGCCTTACGGGCTCGATCGAGCGGGAACCGTTTCACCTCCCGGCATCCACCAGCCAAGATCTCATTCGCCCGGGTCTCGATGATCGTGGTGGTCTCGGTATCGGCGGGTCCGCCGTTCGGGGGGTTGTACTTGATGCCACCGTCACAAGGGGGGTTATGGGAGGGAGTAATTACCACGCCGTCGGCCCGACCCGACCTCCGGCCCCGGTTATAACCAAGGATCGCGTGGGAGATGACCGGCGTTGGAGTATAGCCCAGACCCGCCTGGACCATGATCTCCACGTCGTTTGCCGCGAAGACCTCGATGGAGGTAGAGAGAGCCGGTTCCGAGAGCGCGTGGGTATCCATCCCCACGTAGAGGGGGCCGGTGAATCCCCGGGATTTTCTAAACTCACAGATAGCCTGGCAGATGGCCAGGATATGGGCCTCGTTGAAGCTGTTCTCCAGGGGCGACCCCCGATGCCCTGAAGTACCGAAGGCGACCTGCTGGGCCGGCTCGTCTGCATCCGGGCTCCCGGTATAATAAGCCGATATCAGCCTCGGCACGTTGATCAGCAACTCAGGCGGAGCCGGTTTGCCCGCGTAGGGACTCACACTCATAATAACCTCTTTTTCATCCTTATTATACAAATATTACCATGTAATATTTGTATAATAAGGAAGGTGATGACTATGGAACCGGATCCTGTAATCGCTTCTACCGTCTCATTCATCGGTGAAGACCTTATAGATCTCGGTATTGAGGCGAATCTCCGATAGGGCCGGCCGGAAGTAAAGCTCAACCACCCCGGGTTTAACAATGGTGTTCACGTAAGTCAGGTCGTGGTATGTCTCACCGAGACTGGTATCCCGGAGTTCGACAAAACTCGTCGGTTCACCGAAGATAATGATGACGTTTTCAATCGTCATCCCGGCCTGCAATCCATCCAGTTTCTCCAAACCCACGGGCCGGCTGGAGGCACATCCGGAAGAGACCGCTAACAACAGAAGCAATGCGAGACGGCCGGCGAAAAGATAGATCTTCATGATCTATATTCTAATGTAATCGGGTTAATAAAAATACTGTTTATTTGAGCGTGAGATTATAGTATACGCTCTAACAGAACTTTTACGAAGCAGAAATTTTATGCGAGAACGGAAGGAAAAAATTATATTCCAGGGGGAGTGGCTCTCGATCAAGAAGGCTACCTATCGGTCGCGGACCGGCCACCTGGTGGACTGGGAGGTGGTGGAGCGGGCCAAATCCGAGACCGTTATAATCCTTCTGGCCCGATTGGTCCCCTCTGAACGCTTCATTCTCCTGCGGCAGTTCCGGGCCGGCATTAATCGGACGGTGATCGCTCTACCGGCCGGCGTGGTTCATCCCGGACATGACGTACGCCGCCAGGCGATAAATGAACTGAAGGAAGAGACCGGCTATCGAGGTAAGATCATCTCCGAGAGCCCGGGATTAAAGATCAACCCGGCGATTCTGGACTGCGACGTGGTGGTCTTTGAGATGGAGGTCGATGAGACCTCCCCTGAGAACGCCGACCCCCGTCAGGAACTGGAACCGGAGGAAGAGATCGATGTGGTTCTGAAAGACAAGGATAAAATCAGGGACTTCCTGATTGAAGAAGAGGCCAAAGGGACGGCGATTGATGTGGCTTGCTGGTTTGTCTTCTCCGTTTAGGGATCTACTCTTTGCGCTTATTCTATTTTACTGCTTCGGCTTCTTAGAGGTGGTGGGACCATACTGGTAGCCATCCGGGTTCGTTTGGTTGAGCTTTCTTTCTCAAAACCCGGCTAAAACAGAACAAGAGCATTCAATGCCAAATTGGTATACCTGATATTATCAATATCGCCGAATCCCATATTGTATGATATTTCTCCTTCCAAAGCGAACTGTTTGCTCAAAAAGATATCTAACCCAGCTCCAATTCTGCCAAATAAACCGGAATCTTTGTCGGAAATAGTGACGGTCTCACCTAAAATTGTACCCTTTTCCTCCAATTCCCCATGCGCATAACCAAGACCCAAAACTCCATAGGGTCTAACAATGCTCTCAAGAGGAATGAACCCTTTGCCATTGATGGTAAAGTTATACCCAGAGACAGTAGCTTTGTAATCGTAAGCATAATAATAAGGGTAATAGTAAATCCATCCGGACTCTTTGTATTCAAAGTCATTCAGGTATTGGAACATGGCCTCCAAAGCAAAATAATCGCAAATAAAGTATCCGGCTTTGATGTCAAACCCCCAGGTATTATCCCAATTGACCTCACTCAACTCGTTGTCGAAGTTCTCGAAGGCATAATTGAAACCCCCGCCAAAATACCAGCGTTTCGAAAGGTCGTATTTCTTAGGGCTTGTCGTCACCGTGACTGTCTCTGTTGTCGAGACTACATCACCGACAGTCAGTGAAGTTTCTTCGACTTCAACGACTTTCTCTGATTGCTCCGCCCCAACAAAACTTATCGGGACAAGGCACAATATTGCGATTACAAAAAACTTCTTCACAACGCATCTCCTTCTTTTCGTGGGTTCATTTAAACAAATAAGAGGAAAGAGTAGCATTGACCTCTAAAAATAAACCACCAGGCCGCACCTTATCTCCTGGTGGTCGAGATTCAGGTCTTCTTCCTCGTCATTCCCCAGCCAGTCGTCGTACTTCAGTTCCGTCCTCATCCAGCAGTAGCGATACTCGGCCCGGACACCGATGTGCTCGCTCACAACCAGCTCAACCCCCGCCATCGCGAAGTAGGAGAGATCATTGGCGACATTCAGATCATAGATGCCGCGCCGCGCCAAATCCCTGTCCGCGTCCCCGGTTGTCCGGAGACGATAGATCGTGTAGCCGAGTCCACCGCCCAGATATGAGTAGAAGCGGCCCACGGGATAACCGAGCCGGAGCGCCGCCGTCAGGGGGCTGATCTTCAGGCGAGAGTTGTCGAGATCCTTGTTCTTAGTCTCAATCCAGTCGGCTCCGAACTCAACGCGGACGGCGGGGATGAAGGCGAAGAAGAAAGTAGCTCCCCCACCGACAACATCTTCATACCGGTCCTGGCCGAAAGCGCCGGACTCCCCGTCGAACTTGAAGGCGTAGATCCCGTGAAGGTCGAACCCGATTGACTGGGCTGATAAAACAGCGGGAAAACAGAGGACAGCCAGAATCACCAACCAGGAAGATAAAGTGCGCACAAATAGACTCCAAAACAGAACTTAGCGCCTTCGGCGCTACTTTGGAGTGCGCAAGCTTGCTTGCGCTTTTCGTATAATCGCGGTAGCAAGCTACCGCACTCCAAAATTATTGAACAAATCGGGATCCCGATGGATATCGGGGAAATTCCAATACAGAAACATAGCCCTGGTTCTGCGGTAGAGCCGGGGCTTTATAATCCATCGGCCTGCTTAGAAATAAAATACCAGGCCGGCACGGCCTTGCATGTTGTCCAACTTCTGGCTTTCTTTGTCTCCTGTCGACTTTTCCTTAAGTTTGGGCTTCAGCCACATGTAACGGAATTCAGCCCGAAGTCCAATCGCTTTCGATTCGGTGAAGCTCACCTCTAACCCCGCGCAAGCGTGATATGTGAAACAATTCTCGAGTTCAAGATCATCTCCGGGATTCATTTCTTTCTTCAAATCCAGGCTATTGAAGCTGTATCCAGCTCCTCCTCCGCCATAGATATAGACCGGGCCCAGGTTAGGGCCGATCCGCAGTGTGCCGGTTACCGGGATCAGCTGGACATAATTGCCACCAAAGTCAATACCATCTTGATCCTTCATCTCCGGACGGATGTAATCCCCACCAATATCCAGCTTTACGAGCTCTCCGAGGCATAAGACGAGCGAAGCTCCACCACCCCAGCCTTTTTCGAGTTCCGCGTCTTTATCACTGAATTTGAAACCATAAAGCCCGTGAATCTCAAGGCCGGCCTTCGGCTGCGCCATAGAAACTGAGCCTAATACCAAGACCAGGCTCACCCCCACCAAACACGCAACAAACTTCTTCATACTACAGCCTCCTTTCCGGGTGTTCTCTTCTTGACGATCAAGGAGAGTTTTTCCCCGGTTTTAACAGTTTCGGACATAATGTTATATGAAGCCCCCTTTTTGTCAATATTAATCAAGTAAAAAAATCTCTAATTCTGACATAAGGACTACTCGCGCCAAAAAAATTATTCTCGGCTAATTCCGTATTTCCGCATAATTTGGCTCCGGCTTCCGACACCGGGATCAGCATCCTTGATTCGAAATCCTACCAGTC
>JAVCDH010000083.1 GCA_030765805.1 Candidatus Euphemobacter frigidus | reverse complement strand
CTATAAACTTGATTTTCGCTTCAAATAGATGATATCTTTATTTTTCAAGTCACCAAAGTCCAATAAACCATCCTCTTAAAATCGCTGCACAAGGTGGCAGGGGCCGGTTTTGTTTTGAAGTCGGATGTAGCTATTGAACTTATACTCCCCGATGATAAACATCGGGGGGGTAATTTAATTCCTTGAGACATAACTATTGATTAAGCAGAATATTTTCCATGATATTACATAAAATATCCCTTATAAACTCGTAAAAAGAACGCGGATTTGGAATATAGGCGCGGGAAATTTTTTATTCCCCGATGATCTTGACCAGGACGCGCTTCTTCCGTTTGCCGTCGAACTCGCCGTAGAAGATCTGCTCCCAGGGGCCGAAGTCCATTGTGCCGTTGGTGACCGCCACCACTACCTCTCGTCCCATCACCTGCCTCTTGAGGTGAGCGTCGGCGTTGTCCTCGAAACGATTGTGACGGTACTGGGAATACGGTTTCTCCGGAGCCAGCTTCTCCAGCCAGACCTCGAAGTCCTGATGAAGCCCCGATTCATCGTCATTGATGAAGACCGAGGCGGTGATGTGCATGGCGTTGACCAGACAGAGCCCTTCCCGGACCCCAGACTCCCTTACCAGTTCCTCCACCTGCGGGGTGATATTGATGAAGGCGCGCCGGGTGGGCGCGTTAAACCAGAGATATTCGGTCAGAGATTTCATTTTCAGATTTTCCTCCTAAAATTTTAGTTTATTTGTTCAGGAGATTGCAATAAGATACAACTTATTAAGATTTACTATAAAGGAGATTGCAATGAACAGAAAGTATAAACTTATCCGGAGTCGCCTGCTCCTGCCGTTGAGCGAGGAACTGGGGCTTTCGACCCGGATTGAAGACGGGTACGTACTGATTGATGGAGAAAAGATCAAAGAGGTGGGAGAGTATACCCCCGAGGTCGGGGAGCGGATCGTGCGGGAGGGCGGGAATGACCTGCAGGTCATCGGTTCCGAGAAAGAAGGCGACCTGAGAGAAGAGGATGTCCCCTGCCTGAACGGCGTTGTTCTCCCCGGTTTTGTCAAGGCCCATGGCCATGATCACGAGTCTCCCCTCATCGGGATCGCCAAGGATGAGCCGTTGACCGATTGGCTCGACCACGCGGTCAATGTATTTACGGGCTTTTTAAATGAGAACGCCGAAGAACTTACCGAAAGATTCGGCGATTCCGCCAATCTTATCACCTACACCAAGGCCAGGCTGGATGATATCTACTACGGGATCACCTCCGCCCTTACCCACCACTGCAATTTCAATAAGTATCACGTCGCGGAGCTCGTGGAGGCCAACGTCCGAGCGGGGACCAAGATTATTATCGCCGTCGGGAGCCAGGACCGGAACTATGACCCCCGCATCCTGGACACACCGGAGGAGGCGGTTAAACGGATGGACAAATATACCGCCGAGTTCGGCGACCGGGAGCGGACCTGGATCATCCCGGGGCCGGACCAGGTCTTCTCCAACAGCGCGGAGATGATCAAGGCGCTCAAAAAATGGGCCCGGGCTCACGGCACACTCTTTCATATGCACAGCTCCGAGGAGCCGAATACCACCGCCTGGTTTTATCAGCAGTACCTTTACAGCCCGGTGGGATACCTCCAGCAGGCCGGCGTCCTCGATGATATGACCATCCTTGCTCATCAGGTGAACAATACCCCGGTAGACCTGGACATTCTTAAGGAGACCGGGACAAATATCGTCCATAATCCTCTCGCCAACACCATCCTCGGTTCGGGGATGCCCCCGGTGATCGAGATGCTGGAGATGGGAATCCCGGTCGCCATCTCCACCGATGGCTCCGGTAGTTCCGATAGCCAGAATATGCTCTCCGCCGCCCGTCTGGCTTCCCAGTATCAGAAGGCCTTCCACAAGAACGCCCGTCTTCTGCCGGCGCAGCAGGTCCTGGAGATGGTGACGGTAGTACCGGCGAAGATGCTCCGCCTCAATACCGGGATGCTTTCGGCGGGGAGAGACGCCGACCTGGTTCTGATCGACCTGCGCCGCCCTAATCTCACCCCCACCAGAATTGACAACGTGGTGGAGAACCTGATCTGGGCGGCCGACGGGAGCGAGGTCCGGTGGGTAATCGCCAACGGGAAACTGCTGAAAGACGATTATCGCTTCCTGACCCTGGACGAGGAGAAGATCAAAGATAATATCCGGCAGCTCTCAGAGCTCCTGATCGAGTACAAGAAGTCCCATCAGGAGATCAAGGCGACCGGCGCGCGACAGAAAGAGGGATGAGGCTTGGTTAAGCCGTAGTCCATGACCCGGGATCCGTGTTCAGCGGCGTCGGGCCATACGAAGATTACGAGAGTTCACGCAAGATCATGTAAAGCTCCCGGTTGGAACGACAGGCGATCATCCGTTCGCGATTCTCTTCCACGGATAGAAAGCGGCTCAGAACCGCCGTTAGCTTGAGATAAGGTTTCGGTTTTCCCTCCGGGATCAGGGTGGCAACGAATATGTAAGCGGGCTGACCGTCAAACGAGTTGAAATCAACGCCCTCCTTCTTGACCCCGACTACCGTGATCAGTTGATGGACGATATCGGTTCGCGCGTGCGGGAACGCGATCCCGTCCTGCATTCCGGTAGAGATATCCCTCTCGCGGTCAAGGAGCATCAGCAAGGCGTCGTTGTATCGTTCCGGGGGAAGCTGCTTCGAGTCGATAAAGAGCCTGACCAGTTCCTCCAGGATTTCATTCTTATTCTTTCCCGGAAGATTGTATTCCATCCCGTCCGGCACGAACATCCGTGAGAGCAGGGCCTTCTCTTTCCCGTTAACCCGGGGTGCGGTCTTCACGGGTTCTTCGAAGATTCGTTCTCCGATCGTTTTCCGGTCGGTTAGGGATTGAAGATGACGCATAATCCGCTGAAGTTCGGCCAGCGCTTCATAGAAGAGGGTGTGGATAAAGGAGACGTCCTCCTCCCGGCAGTCAAAGACGATCTTCCGGGGCGAGTACCTCATGGTGATGAAAGTATCTTCCTTTCTGATCGCGTAGAGGTGCCGGCGGATGTCGAGGAGATGGACGTAGAATCCTTCGTGCCGGAAGGCATCGATAATTTTGGCCAGCAAGAGTTCCGCGGTCTCCCGGTTGGGGAAGTCATAGGTGATATGTTTTTTATCGGATTTTACCCGGGTCGGCTTCCGTAAGACCTGGCCCTCCTGATCGATCATCCGGGAGAAGATCGAGGGGGCGATCAGGGAGGTGAGAACGGTCATGATGATGACTACACTGAAGGCATCGGATGGGAGGATGCCGGAGGAGAGTCCGATCCCGGCGATGATCAGGGCAACCTCGCACCGGGGCATCATCCCCAGCCCGATCCGGGCCGCTCCCCGGAGGTTGAAGTTCAGCAGAAGGGCGGGGAGGCCGCTTCCCGTCAGCTTCGCGGCAGCCGCCAAGAGGGAATAGACTAAGGCAAAGAGAAGGATCTTTTCATTGAACAGTGCCCGCACGTCGATCAGCATCCCCATGACGCAGAAGAAGACGGGGACGAAGAATCGGTAGAAGATGGAGAGTTTGGCCTGGAGGAGATAGGTCAGGTCGGTCTTGGAGAGAGTGAGGCCCATGATATAGGCGCCGATGATCATGGCCAGGCCGGACTTCTCAAAGATCCCCGCCAGGAGCAGCGCCAGGGCGAAGCTCATCACCGCGATGGTATTGGTCTCCTTGAAGCGCTTCAAGCCGGCGCTGATCCTCCGGGCGAAGAAGAGCCCCAGGAGCATGAACCCGAGCCAGACCCCGATCGCCCGTCCGGCGATCCACCCGATCGTTCCCCACTGCACATCCCCGCTCTTGATAACGCCGATGATTATCGCCAGCAGAATGATCCCCAGGACGTCATCGATGATGGCGGCGGAGAGGATGGTGACCCCTTCCGGCGAATCAATCTTCCGCTTTTCGGAGAGGATGGTGGCGCTGATCCCGACCGAGGTGGCGGTGGATACGACCCCCAGGAAGAGGGGGATGGGATCGGCGAACCCGTAGACGGTCCCGAAGACCATCCGGGAGAACCAGACCGTGACCAGGTCTCCCAGGAGAAAGCTGATCACCATCCCGCCGGTTCCGATGAAGGAACCGGCGACCGAGAACCGCAGGAAGGTATTGATATCGGTCTCCAGCCCGATCAGAAAGAGCAGCACGATGGAAGCGACGGTGGCGAAGCCGTAGAGTTCGTATGAGACCGGAAAGTTAACGGTAATGCTGAAGAGTCCATCCGCGAAGCCGGGGAGGGGGATGGCCCCCAGAAGGAACGGGCCGATGATGATCCCGGCCACCAGTTCGCCGAGGATGATCGGGAGCCGCAGTTTTTTGAAGATCTGCTCTCCCGCCCAGGTGGCGATCAGAATGATCGCAATCTGAAAGACAAGGGTGGCCATCCGCTCGGCCAGGCCGGCGTCATCTTCCAGTGTCTGCGCGTACAGATCGCCGAACGGCAGCAGACAGGCAACTATGACCGTGGATATAATAATAATTGTTTTCATTGTCCTTCCCGATTAAAACTTTGGGGCGGAGGAATCTATACTAATCTCCCCACCCGTGCTATCAAAATCATCCTCCCGGGGTGGTTCGGGGCGCGACTTCCGCAGCGTCCCGGAGACGGCATAGACGAGGCCCCCCACCAGTCCGAGAGAGAGAACGAATACCATCATAATCAAAGATAAGGCCCCGGCGCCGTCTTCACCGATCAGGTTGCCGAAGAACCAGACGTACATCCCTTCTCTTATCCCCAGACCGCCGATGGAGGGGACCAGCGTGGTCACCGCGATCAGGGGAACCAGGAGCATGAAGGAGGAAAACCCGACGGATGTGAAACCCATTCCCCGGGCGATCAGGAAGTTGATGTAAATATAGAGGAATTCGATGCCGAGTGTGGCCAGAGCCGCCAGCCCGAGCTGAAGAGGAAAGCGCCGATGGCTGTGAAAGAGGCGGTAGACCGCGATGATCTCCTTCCTCAGAGTTTTGTTTTTAAACGGTTTCAGCAGTACCAGAAACTTTACCGCCAGTTTCCGCCTGGTAAAGAAGAGGAGAGCAAAGACGTTCACGAGAGTCAGAGCGGCTACCATGTAGATCGGCGTCGAGTTGGGGAGGTGGTTGTATCCGATGATCAGGGCGACCACCGTGACCGCGGTCAGGCAGAAGGCGCCGATGATCCGGACCACCACCAGCGCCACGAACGGCTCCGTCTTCTTCCCGCTGTCTCGGGCGATATAGAAGCCCTTGGCAACATCACCGCCGATCGTGGTCGGGAGAATATTATTAAAGAACATGCCGATAAAGCAGTAGCTGGTCAACCGGGAAAGCGGGAGCTGAATCTTCTGGACCCGGAGAACCTGCTGGAGTCGGTATGCTTCCAGGATCATCAAGAGCAACCCTCCCAGAACTACAACTATAAGGTATCCCGGATGTTGTGACCAGATCAGCGAGGCGGTATCGACGATCTTTCCGATGTCCAGATAAGAGACTAAGAAGATAATCAGCCCCAGACTGACTACGATCCGCAGGATATTGAAGATCTTTTTCTTCATTGCTAATTCCGCTGTCGACGAGTAGTTTTTTAACTTTAGTTCACTTTAGTCACTTTAGTTCACTAATTAATATAATACTCCTGAGAAATTCTGGGGGCAAGGGCGTAGATAATCGCGTTCTCAAAAGTGGTTTTGCGATCAATCAGTCCGCCGGTCAGGACCCCCTCCGCCCCCATCTTCCGCTTGGTAAGAGTGAGGCCGGTCAGACTGTCCATGCATTCCCCCATCTCTCTTCCCCCCTCAATAATTTCCCGAACGACCGATTCCGGTAGTTGAAAGTGAACCCCTCCGCCCAGGGTCTCTCGGGAATTATCCCGGATCACGCACCAGACGGAGGTGAACCAGGTCTCTCCAATCCGCACCAGACCCCCTTCCAGGCCCACCCCCCAGTCGGCCCGGGATATTTTTAAGGCTTCTGCCGCGCGCCGCCGCGCCCCCTCGATTGTCTCATTATTGCTGAGAGGGGTATGGGAGACGCCGGATTCAACTTTAACCGCTCCGCATTCGCACTCCGGGTGTACTTTTCTCAGTACGGACTCGACTGCCTGGAGTTTCAGTGGATTAAGAGAGCCGACGACAATTTTCATTATTCAGGTGTGTTTATCTGCTGGTATCGGCAGTCTTATCTCTGGTGTAAAATTGAGGAGAAAGCAGTGGGGCCAGGGCATAGATGAGGATATATTCATAGGCACGTTGCCTGGTACTGAGGCCTTTGGTCAGGATACCGATCGCTCCCATCTTCTGCTTGATATTTTCTTCGCCGATTAGCTCGTCGATCGCCGTCCCCAGTTCCTTCTCTTCTCGGAGGATCTTTCGATCCACCGCCGGGGGGAGGAGAAGGTGACCGCCTCCTCCGACCCCGAACCGTTTACCATCGAAGACCGCGGCCCAGCCCGCGGTCATATGTTGCCCACATATGGTGGTAGAGCCGCCTTCCAGGCCGATTCCCAGATCGGCGTTAAGAAGAGTGCGAGCCCGTCGTGCTCTCTGGCAGGCCCCCTTGATCGCCTCCCGGTCGGTGAGGGGCATCGAGGAGACCATTGAATCGACCTCCACCGCGGCGACCCGGGCCCGGGGGTGGACCTGGAGTAAGACATTTCGAACCGCCGCAATCTTGATCGGGTTGCGGGAACCGACGGCGATCTTCATCTGTAATTTTTCCTGTAAAAATTGTAGATTATATCGGTCATTGTAATTAATCCAGTTTTCATTTAAATCTAGCCGGGATGATCTCGCGTGTGCTATAAATTAACACCTTCAATATTAAAATCCATTACTAAAGTTAACCAATTTTATCCCGCGCATGCGGAATGAATAATACCGGGAGGTAAAAAGATGAGAACATACTGGTTCAGGTTGGGAATCATTGTTCTAGAAGGGATATTGCTTCTGTCAATCATCCATCCCGCCGCCGCCTGGGAGGAGGATAAGGTAGCTTACCTCAGATATTACTATGTACCGCATACGGAATTGAAAGATGAGGACGGTGAGATTGAGATGAATGCGTTCAAAGGGATGGCGCTGATCCCGGTCGCTTTGGGTGAGTCGATGTTTTTGCTTCCGGGTTTAGCCTACAGCGGTCTCTATCTTGACTATAAGGGCATGACGTTCAGCGATCCCGGCCCGGAGGGCCCCTTCACCGAGAAAGATCTCCCCCGAAACCTGCATGTAATCGACCTGATCATAGGTGCCCACGTCCAGTGGGATCAAGAGTGGGGGACGTTTGTCCTTCTCTATCCCGGGATCCACTCCGATCTGGATGATATCAGCGGAGATGATATCTACTTTTCGGGCGTTGCCCTGGCTTCGTATCGATTCAGTGATACGCTTCTTTGCTCGGTGGGGTTCTATTATGATGACTCTTTTGGTGTTCCCCAGCTGCTGCCGATGATCGGCGTCCAGTGGCAGATCAGCGATGTTCTAACCCTCGACGCGTTTCTGCCCCAGTTCCTGGTCTTCAAATATCGGGCTGATCCCGTCCTGGCGATCGGGTTGAAGTTCAATGTAGAAGGTAACCAGTACCGTCTCAGCAAAGGAAAGCCCTGGAAGGATACCCGGGTTAAATATACCCAGATTCTGGCCGGCCCCTTTGTCGATCTCAACCTGGCCGATCATCTGGTCCTCCGGATAGAGGGAGGATTCGTGGCAGACCGGGAGTTCGAGTTCTACGATGATGACACCAGCTCCAGGCTCTTCGACGGTGATATCAAGGATAGCGGTTATGTCGGCGGCTCGCTGGCCCTCCAGTATTAAACCTAAATTATGACTTCCTCTCCAATTAAAAACTCTCAACCCCGGCGCAAGGCCCGCAATAGTACCTTTGTTGTTTCTCTTCTCCTCGCGCTCGGGGCGATTCTCTCTGCCTATCTCCAGTACAACGTGGTAAGAGAGTTTCAGGTCCCCATCGCTTATACCATGGTCGGTGACCGGCTTTATGTCCTGGAGAAAGAAGAGAACACCATCCTGGAACTGGAGTATCTATCCCCGTCCCGGCCTCTGGAGTTACGAGGCCGCTATCAGATTGAGAAAGATGACGCGGAACATTATTACATGGTGCGCAAACTATATCCGGGACCGGAAGGGGTGGTGGTTAACAGCTACATCTATGGAGAAAGCGCGGAAAATTTTATCGGATACCGGTTTCGGGAGTATCGTTCATTCCGTGCCCCCCCACGGGAGATCTTTGCCATCGAACTCGAATACCCGGACAAGGTTCCCGAGATCAATTACGCCCGCGGAGGTGACGGCCGGCATTATTTTGTAAACAACTGCGCCGGGCAACGGAATATCTGGATTGTTCCCCCCGCCGGCCGGGTCTCGATGTCCGGCGGAGACCTTCCCACGGAGGTTCGGGCGCGGGGAGAGATAAATGACGACTTCTCTAACTGGGAGGGGATCTGCGTCGGCCCGGGAGGAGACATCTTCCTCTCTTCCGGCGCGACCGGGAAGATTGTGCGGTACTCCCCGGAGGGGCGGAAGGAGCGAGAGATCGGAAGGGTGGGGGGAAAAGAGGGTGAGCTCCTGGCGCCGGCTGAGAACTTTTTTGTTGCCCTGTCGCCTGATCTTCCCGGGAGTCTTACGGTCGCCAGTACCGGCAACCGGACCTGGGTTCAATTTACTCCGGAAGGAGAAGTGCTCCTGACCCTCGCTCCCCTGAAAGAAGGCTATCAGGATCATTATTGTGATATTCTGGTTGGGCCGGTCTTCGCTGAACCGGCCGGAGAAGTATTCTCGTTTGATCTGGTCAACCGCTGCTTCGTAATTCTGAGCCGTGATTTTTCGATTGTTACAACCTACCGGATGAAACAACCCGGTCGAGCGGCTCTCTTCCTGGGATTAGCCGTTTTTTTCTCCCTGGGCGCCGTATTTTCCCGGAAGCTGGAGGCGCTCGCGGCCCGGTTGAGATTCCCCTTCTTCGTCAAGCTCCTCCTCCTCTTTATCCCGGTTCTTGTGGTCAGCGCCATGGTGATAGGCAATGAAGTTAAGAAGATCATGAAGGAAGATCTGGAGGCCGAATACATCCGGCGCGCGGCCAACCTGGCCGCGGCTATCAAGAACGCCGTCCCGGTCTCCGATCTGGAGAAGCTTCGTGAGGTCGAATCCCGCAAGAAGCCGATCTATCAAGAAGTCTCAGAGGCAGTCAGCAAGATTTTAAACCGCAAGGATGTGGATTATACGCCCAAGTGGATCATCCACCTGGTTGATGACCAGGGACGCTACTTCTTTGGCATCAATATCTGGCGGGGAGCGATCTATGAGCCGTTTATCGTCCCTGATGAACGGAAGATGTTCCGGGATGTGCTGAAGAATAAAACCCCTCAATACGGCCGGTTTACCGACGAGCAGGGAGAATGGTTCAGTTATCTCTGCCCGATCAAGAATGATAAAGGAAAGGTGATCAATGTCATCGAGCTTTATCGGCCCACCGAGGAACTGGACCGGGCGGATCGGCGGGCAGCGGCTCAGATCAAGAAACGGGTGGGCGAGACCGTCTTAATTGCCGTCTTGCTGATCCTCCTCTTTTCCTATATCTTCACCCGCCCCCTTCGGAAGCTTATCCAGGGAATCAAGGTGGTCAGCAAGGGGGACTTCGACCATAAGATTATCGTGCGTTCCCGGGACGAGATCAGCCGGTTGGCCGGGGCGTTCAACCGGATGGTCCTCGATCTTAAACAGTATACCCGCGATCTGGCCCGGACCACGGCCGAGAAGGAACGGTACGAAACCGAGCTCAAAGTCGCGCACCAGGTTCAGCAGGGGATCCTCCCCAAGACCTTTCCCCCTTATCCCGAAGTTCCCTCAGTTGAGATCTTTGCCCGGATGAAACCGGCCCGGGAGATAGGGGGGGATTACTATGACTTCTTCCTGGTCGACCGGGGTCACCTCGGAGTGGTGGTGGCGGATGTTTCCGGCAAGGGGATGCCGGCCGGGTTGTTCATGATGGTGGTCCGGACCCTGCTCAGAAGTAACGCCTGGAACAATCTTAGCGCCGCCGCCGCTATCGCTAAGACCAACCGAATGATCGCGGCGGACAATCCTTCCGTTCTTTTTGTGACCATCTTCTATCTCATCTGCGATCTGAAGACGGGAGAGATAACATTCTGCAACGCCGGGCATAATTCCCCTGTTGTAATGAAGAAGAACGGGATAAGATTTCTCTCCTCCGGTGAAGAAACGGGGAAGGGGATGGCGATCGGGATTATGGAGGACGCCGAATACTCCGACGTGTCCCTGGTACTGGATGAGGGGGAGTCTCTGGTGCTCTATACCGATGGGGCCACGGAAGCCTTTGATCTTGATAACCGGATGTTCGGGGAGGAGAGGTTGATCCGGTGTATCGAAGAAAACTCCTCCCGGCCGAGTCGGGAGATCTGGGACCGGATCTATCAAGCCCTCTCACAATTCCAGGCTGGGAGGGAACAGTTCGACGATATCACGGTCTTGTTCTTGAAATATCTGGGCACGTCGAATCTGTGAGCGGTCCGACATTATGAAATATTACTTTTAAATCGGTTATGGTATAACCGATGTTTCAAAGAATTAATATTTTTGTGAAGGAAAAATATTATGGGAAAGATAGATATCAATAGATCGGTACATCTGGCGCTCCGGGATTGGAATTATGAAGAGGCCCTGGGACTCTTAAAGTATGCCTTTGCCGGACGGTCGCGCGCCTCACGAAAAAGGATTATGTATACCATGTCCGAGAGGCTGGAGACGGCTTACATAGAAGCCCGTTTTGCTCTGCGCGGGATCGTGGCCGAGCAGCGGGAACTGGATTTTCTTAAGTTTCTGCGTATGCTTCTTGACGCCGCCACCGCGGTAAAGGATATCGTTGATCATGAAGGGATTATGGATCAGGACACCAGCTTTCTGAATCGCTTTCTCGGCGACAATCCGGACCTGATCCGGGAATTCAAGGTCTCGCATCGGGAACGGGGTCGAAGTATTATCAATGGAATTAAGATTATGGCTCGGGCTACTGAGAAAAACTTCTTAAGACTGAAGAAGAGTAATTTCAAAGCTCTCAGTAAAGACGAGCAGAGGCGTTACACCACAATGTACCGTTCCGGTATCCGGAATAATCAATCAGTTAAAAAATCGGCGTAATCCCGGTGCTGATTTACCGTTTCGGAATTTAAATAAAACTACTGAATGGACAACATTTTATATAAATCAGGTGATCCAATCCCTATTCCCTAATCCCTATTCCCCAAATTATGACTGATACTAAAGATTATGTTTCAAAGCTCCGAGAGATTGTCCGGACCGATCCCCGTTATGATATTGAGTCCTATTTCTTCGTGCAGAACGCGCTCTCCTTCTGCGTCTCGAAGCTGGAGAAGAAGCGGCATATAACAGGCCGGGAACTGCTGGATTCGATCCGGCAGTATACCATACAGGAATACGGGCCGCTGGGGCGTGAGGTGCTGGAGCATTGGGGGGTCTACCGGTGTGAAGACTTCGGAGAGATTGTCTTCAATATGGTTGAGGATGGTCTATTGAGAAAGTCGGAGACGGACAGCAAAAAGGATTTCGAGAATAATTTCGATTTCGCGGATGCCTTTAATGAAGATGTTTATTAGAAGGGTCTTGATAGTTAACTGGCTGATGGCGTTGCTGTTTGCCGGTGGGGCCTGGTCGGCAGATGACGCGGCGTCGCTTCCGGAGATCACGGACCAGCCGATCAGCCACCGTGTGCTGGATAATGGGATGGAGGTACTGGTAAGCGAGAACCATAACGCCCCGGTGGTGGCGCTCCAGATCTGGGTCAAGGCCGGCAGTATTTATGAAGAGAGATTGCTGGGGGCCGGGGTATCACATTTTATAGAGCATCTGGCTTTTAAAGGCCCGGAGGGCGAGTTGAAGGGGCGGATCGCCCGGGAGGTCCAGAGTCTGGGAGGAGAAATCAATGCTTATACTTCACGGGATCAGACGGTCTTTCTGATCAAGGTTCCTTCCCGTAACTGGCGGGAAGCCCTCGCCCTTCTTCGTTCCCTGGTTCTGGAGGTTGATTTCCAGGAAGAGGAAGTGGAGACCGAGAAGGAGGTGATCTTAAAAGAGATCAATATGGGCCGGGATGAGCCCGACCGGAGGCTTCATCAGTTGCTCTGGGAGACAGCCTACCGGGTTCATCCATATCGTTTCCCGGTGATCGGGTACCGGAAACTCTTCCGTGAGGTATCCCGGGAGCAGGTGCTGAATTACTATCGCAAGTGGTACGTACCCAATAACATGATTCTGGTGGCGGCCGGCGACCTGCCGGCGGACGCCTTCTTTAAAGAAGGCGGGGAATTATTCGAGCCATTTCCCCGCCAGCCCTATCCGGTGGCCGATATTCCCCCGGAGCCGGCGCAACTCGGGTCCCGGGAAGCTGAAGAGGTGATGGATGTTGCCCAGGCCCGGATGGCTCTCGCTTTTCACATCCCCAGTCTCCACAGTCCCGATCTCTATCCCCTGGACGTCCTGGCCTTACTGGTAGGTCAGGGCCGGAGCTCGACCCTCTATCAGAAATTGCGCGAAGAGCGTGGGCTGGTCTACTCCATTGGCGCGTACTCTTACACCCCCCTCTACCCGGGATTGTTTATCATCCAGGCCCGGACCGATCCGGAGAAGGTGGCGGAAGTCGGTTCCGCTATTCAAGAAATTCTGGAAGGCTACGGGCGCGATCCGGTCTTTGCCGAGGATTTGGCCAAGGCCCGCGCCCGGGTGACCAGTGATTATATTCATTCCCTGACCACCGTGGAGGGGCGCGCCCGGGAACTGGGGTCGAACCAGCGGGTTGCCGGCAGCCCGGATTTTTCCCGGTATTATCTGGAAGGAATCGCCCGGGTTTCCGCCGAAGATATTCAACGGGTGGCCGTCCGCTACTTTAAAATAGAGAATCAGACCCGGGCGGTAATCCGGCCGTCTACGCCCGTCACTGTTCCCACCCCCCCGGTCGTAAAGACTGATAACCCCATCCGGAAGGTTGTTCTTGAGAATGGACTCACTGTCCTGATCAGAGAAGATCATTCTCTGCCCCTGGTCTCGGTTCGGATGGTCTTCGAAGGCGGCGTTTTAGCGGAGAAGGAGTCTGACAACGGGATCTCTCAACTTGTCTCCCGGCTGCTTCTGAAGGGAACCCGGGAACGCCCCGCGCTTTCGATCGCCCGGGAGATAGAAGATTACGGCGGCACGATCTCTACTTACTCGGCCCGCAACAGCTTCGGCTGTTCGCTGGAGGTTCTCTCCGATCGGATCGGGCCCGCCCTGGAGGTTTTAAGCGATGTGGTCCGGAATGCCGCTTTCCCGGAAGAGGAGATCAAAAAGGAACGGCTGATACTCCTGGCCGCGATCCGGGCCGAGAGCGACGATCCCCGGGCGCTGGCCGGGCGCCTCCTTCGGAAGCTGCTCTTCGGAGATCATCCCTATCACTTCTCTGTTTTGGGGACGGAGGATTCGGTTCGCGACTTGACCCGGGAGGAGCTGGATAATTTTTATCGCCGGTACTGTTGCGCGCGCAACGGGGTGTTGGCCGTCTTCGGCGATGTGACGGCGGAAGAGATGTTGCCGCTCATCCGCGGGCGTTTTGGAGATCTCCCCAGAGGGGAGAAGTTGAAACTGAAGGAGGCTTTAGCGGTTTTACCGGAAGGGATCAGGGAGGACATTTTGAACAAGAAAGAGATCCGGCAGGCGGTGGTGATGCAGGGGTTTTCCGGAACCGATGTCTATAACCCGGATCGGTACGCCCTGGAGCTCTTAAGCTCAATCTTCTCCGGACTGAGCGCCCCGCTCTTTTCAAAGGTTCGGATAGAACAGGGATTGGCTTATTATATCGGGGCTTATCAGCTCCTGGGGCTTTCGCCGGGAGCGTTTATATTTTATGCCGGGACTGTTCCCGGCAGTACGGAAAAGATAATCTCGGCCTTCCGGGAGGAGATCGCGCGCGTCCGGGGAGGGAAGATCACCCCGGAGGAGCTGGAGCGAAATAAGAATCGGCTCCTCGGCAACTTCCAGTTCGGTCTCCAGACCAACGGCGCTCGCGCTTTTCAGTGCGCCATCGATGAACTCTATGGCCTGGGTTACGATGCTTACCGGGGTTATGAGGAGACAATCCGGGGATTGAGCGTTGACGACGAGGCGCGGGCGGCGAAGAAATATTTCACCCCGGACAACTATGCCCTGGCAGTGGTGGAACCGGAGGAGGGGAAAGTAAAAAAATGAACGTCCAACTTCGAACTTCGAACTTTCAACTTCGAACTTTAATTTTTGCCGCGCAAAAATTTTAAAAAGGAGGTTATATCATGACTGATGAAAAAAAGATGCCCAACCCTCAGGATATGGATACGGTCAGGTTCTTTTCTCTGGTCACCATGTTCGCGTCGTCGGCCTACCAGAGCATGGGGAAGATAACCAGCCCGGTTACCGGAAAGATCGAGCGCGATCTGGATAGCGCCCGGGGGTTCATCGATATCCTGATTATGCTCAAGAATAAGACCAAAGGCAACCTGAGCGATGCCGAGGAGAAGATCATCACCTCCACCATCTCCGATCTCCAGCTCAACTTCGTAAAGGAGAAGGAGAAGCCGGAACCGCCGGCGGAAGAGAAGGCTGAAGCGGAGAAGTCCGGGGGAGCTGAATCCGAAAAGAAGAAAGAAGAGGGGGAGAAGGCGGCAGATGAATCGGCTCCCATCATCACACCCCCGCCGGTTGAGGAGGAGGAAAAGGGCGAAAAGAAAGAAGAAAAAGCCGCTCCCGAATCCGGAGAAAAGGTAAAGGAAAAGTAGTTCCGCGATTTTGCGTCTAAAGCCGCATCTTTGACAATAATTCCGTCGACCTCCCCGAAAAACTTCGTCTCGGGGCCCCGATTAAAGCTTCGGGGCGGGGCAGGAAAGGTCGACGGCTACAATATTCGTAGTCGCGGACCTTCAGGTCCGCTGAGTTCTAATATACTAATGTCCAATATTCTTGTCACCGGCCGCCCCGGCGTCGGCAAGACCACCCTGATCAAACAGGTCATCAAGGAACTGGGTTTAAAACCGGTGGGTTTTTATACTGAGGAGATCAGGGAAGGCCGGCATCGGGCCGGGTTCCGGATTAAGTCTCTCAGCCCCGGATTACCCCGGATGGATGGTATTCTGGCCCGGATCGGCCTGCCGGGCCCCCATCGCCGGGGGCCCTACACCGTTAACCTGCTCGATATGGAGGAAGTGGGTGCCCGGGCGTTGGAGGAGGCTCTTTCTTACTCTGCGCTGATCGTCATCGACGAGATCGGCAATATGGAGATCATCAGTCTTCGTTTCCAGAAGGCGGTGATCGCCTGTCTGGAGAGCCCTCAGCCGGTTCTGGGAGTGATCAAGGCCGGACGCGGGCCGTTTGTCGATCGCATTAAATCCCGCCCCGACGTAGAGATCATTGAATTGAGACGGGATCGCTTTGAAGCTGTAAAAACAGAGGTGGCAGACAGGATTAAGGTGCTGATTTCTCAGCTATGACCATGAAAATGAATCTGCGAAAAATAATTCGCGTTGGTTATCCCGACGGCCCTTGGGAGGAGATTATCCTGGGCCCTGAGGTGAATAAGGGACAGGTTATCGGGCTCGACGGGTACATGGTTTACCCCTTGAGGTAATAAAGAGCATAAATCAACAGGAGGCAAGATTAAAATTCGG
>JAVCDH010000033.1 GCA_030765805.1 Candidatus Euphemobacter frigidus | reverse complement strand
TGTTGTCGGTTACGGTGCCCGCTTTCGGGCTGGGCATCAGTCCCCGCGGCCCCAGGATCTTGCCCAGCCGGCTGATCTCCCGCATCATCATTTTTTCGGCCACCGCTATATCGAAATCCAGCCACCCTCCTTTTATCTTCTCTACCAGGTCCCCACCCCCCGCGTAATCGGCGCCGGCTTTCTTCGCTTCCTCGACCTGGTCGGAAGTGCAGAACACCAGCACCTTTATTTTCTTGCCGGTTCCGTGGGGGAGTAAGACGGTTCCCCGCACCATCTGGTCCGATCTCTTGGGATCAATTCCCAGGCTAACGATGAACTCAACAGTCTCATTGAACCGGGCAAAGGCCATTTCTTTCAATAAATTAACGGCGTCTTCCAGCGAGTAGAGCTGGGAAGTCTCGACTCGTTTCCGGGCATTTTTGTACTTTTTCCCTGCTTTCCCCATTGTGTAATACTCCAATCGATTTAAAGCTATAACTATTATTTTACGCAGCAAAAAAAATTAATCAGTAATCTCTATGCCCATAGACCGGGCGGTACCGGCAATAATCCTTTCCGCGACATCTTCGGAGTTGGTATTCAAGTCCTTCAGCTTCTGCCGGGCGATCTCCCTGATCTGATCACGTGTTACCGACCCGACCTTCTCACGGTTGGGCACTCCCGATGCTACCGCCACACCTGCCGCCCGCTTAAGAAGATTGGCGGCAGGAGGAGTCTTAGTAATAAACGTAAAACTACGATCCTTATAGACAGTAATCACGACCGGGATGATGAATCCGGTTTTATCTTTCGTGGCGGCGTTGAACGCATTACAGAACTCCATGATGTTCACCCCGTGAGTACCCAGTGCCGGCCCAACCGGGGGCGCGGGATTGGCCTGACCGGCCGGAATTTGAAGCTTGATTGTTACCATAGCTACTTTTGCCATCAGTTCTTCTCCACCTGCCAGTATTCCAGTTCAACGGGAGTCTCCCGGCCAAATATAGAGATTCTGACCGTCATCTTACCCTTGTCGGGATCGACATTTTCTACCAGACCGGTCATATTGGCGAAGGGGCCGTCGTTGACTTTAACAGATTCTCCCACTAGAAAGAGGACTTTCGGTTTTACCTTCTCCTTCTTCTCTTCAATCTGAGTCAATACAGAGGTGATCTCACTCTCCTTCACCGGTTGGGGGGGGATAGTAGTTCCTACAAATCCGATTACTCCCGGGATCTCATTTATCACATAGAAAGTTGTATCCATATATTCCATCTTAACAAAAACATATCCCGGCCAGAATTTACGTTGAGTAATGATCTTCTTGCCGCCCTTAACCTCAGAGACCCGCTCATAGGGGATCAGAATCTCGGTGATTTTGTCCTTCAGATTATCCAGGGCGATCCGCCTCTCAAGTGTATCCTTGACCTTTTGCTCCTGGCCGGAGAGAGTGTGAATGACATACCACTGGTGACTCATAACTTAACCTAATAAAGTCTTAATCAGTTGAGAAAGAATAAAATCGATCACCCCGATAAAGACAGCCAATAGCAGAGACGTAATGAGCACCACCTTGGTGGAGTCGATCAACTCCTTCCGGGTCGGCCAGTTAACTTTCTTTAACTCTGCCCGGGCTTCCTTTATAAACTGAATAATCTTGTTCATCTTATAAATTATTATTTTTGCGCCCCGATTAAGACTTCGGGGCGGGGAGCAAAAATAATACAGGCCAGGAGGGACTCGAACCCCCAACTTCCGGTTTTGGAGACCGGCACTCTAACCAATTAGAGTTACTGGCCTGTTACAGATTAAAATCCGCGGCTCTATTTTGTCTGTTTATGAACCGTATGTTTACGACAGAACCGGCAGTATTTCTTCAATGACAACTTGCCCGCCGCTTTATTGTGAAAGAAGGTATAATTCCTTCTCTTGCATTCACCACACGCTAATATGATATGTTCCCGTGCCATCGTCTTCTCGCCTACTCGGTGATCTCGGTTACGGTTCCCGCGCCGACGGTGTGGCCGCCTTCACGGATAGCGAACCGCAGACCCTTCTCCATCGCGATCGGCGTTATCAACTCCACTATCATCCGCACGTTGTCGCCCGGCATCACCATCTCCACTCCCTCCGGCAGCGTGACCGTACCGGTCACATCCGTCGTCCGAAAGTAAAACTGCGGCCGGTAGCCCGGAAAGAACGGCGTGTGCCGACCACCTTCTTCCTTGCTCAGTACGTATACTTCCGCCTTGAAATTCTTGTGCGGCGTGATCGATCCCGGCGCCGCCAGCACCATCCCCCGCTCCACCTCTTCCTTCTTGATCCCCCGCAGCAGGCACCCGACGTTGTCCCCCGCGCGACCCTCATCCAGGAGCTTGCGGAACATCTCCACCCCCGTCACCGTCGTCTTTTGCGTATCCTTGATCCCCACGATCTCGACCTGTTCCCCTACCTTGATCACTCCCCGCTCGATCCGGCCCGTCACCACCGTCCCGCGTCCCTCGATGCTGAAGACGTCCTCCACCGGCATCAGGAAGGGCTTGTCGATGTCACGCTTCGGCGTCGGAATGTAGTTATCCACCGCTTCCATCAGCTCGAAGATACACTTCGCCTCCTCCGAGTCCGGGTCTTCACTCTCCCCCGCCTTCAGCGCCGATCCCGTAATTACCGGTATGTCGTCTCCAGGAAAATCATAGGAACTCAACAGCTCCCGCACCTCCAGTTCCACCAGCTCCAACAGCTCCGGATCGTCCAGCTGGTCCACCTTGTTCAGAAAGACCACGATCGCCGGTACACCCACCTGCCGCGCCAGCAGGATGTGCTCCCGGGTCTGCGGCATCGGTCCGTCCGCCGCGCTCACCACCAGGATCGCCCCGTCCATCTGGGCCGCTCCCGTTACCATGTTCTTGATGTAGTCGGCGTGACCCGGACAGTCCACGTGCGCGTAATGACGATTATCCGTCTCGTACTCCACGTGCGCCACCGCGATCGTGATCCCCCGCGCCTTCTCTTCCGGAGCGTTGTCGATCGAATCGAACGATCGAAACTCAACCGATGAGTTCTTCTTCGAGAGATGCTTGGTGATCGCCGAGGTCAGCATCGTCTTGCCATGGTCCACGTGCCCGATCGTCCCGACGTTTACGTGCGGCTTGGTGCGTTCGAATTTTTCCTTCGCCATTTTATTTTCCTCCCGTGTACCTATGCTCTCCGGTTAGTTTGTTACCGTTTTTCAAAACCATTAAAACCGCGTGCGGCTGATTTAATCAGTCTCACGCGCTTTTAATATCGAAGTAGGCCGGTTCCATGGTATAGCTGGCTCGGCCCTGGGTCAACGATCTGAGCGCGGTCGCGTATCCGAAGAGTTCGGCCAAAGGGACCAGACTCCGGATAATCACCCGTTTCGGGTTCTTCTTGGTTTCGCGGATCTTCCCTCGCCGGGATCCCGTATCGGCAATAATAGCACCGATAAATTCCGAGGGGGAGATTACCTGGAGACTCATGATCGGTTCCAGCAGGATCGGGCCCGCTTTTTTGATCGCATCCTTGAACGCGATCGAGGCGGCGGCTTTAAAAGCAATCTCCGTCGAGTCGACTTCATGAAAACTCCCGCCGGTAACAGTAACAATAATATCGGTCATCGGATACCCGGCTATGTAACCCGAGCGGGCCGCGTCTTTAATCCCTTCTCTGACCGCGGGCAGTAAGTCGAGCGGGATCTCCGCTCTTTTTACCGTCTCCCTGATCTCGAATCCGAAACCACGGGGCGCGGGCCGGACATCCAAGATCACGTGCCCATACTGTCCTTTCCCACCACTCTGGCGGATGAACTTGCCCTCGCCGCTCTTGCGTTCTTCGATCGTCTCCCGGTAAGCTACGCTGGGTTTGCCCATCTTGACCCGGACTGAGAACTCCCGGGACGCTCTGCCCACCATCACCTGCAGATGGAGCTCACCCATCCCGGAGATAATCGTCTGGCCGGTCTCTTCGTTCAGGTTCAGCTTAAAGGTTGGATCCTCCCCGGCCAGTTTGTCCAGTATCTCCTTCATCTTCTCAGATTCCGACGGACTCTGAGGCTCCACCGCCATGGATATCACCGGCTCGGCAAACCGCATTCCTTCCAGGAAGACCGGATGTCCCGGATCACAGATGGTATCCCCGGTGCTGACACATTCCAGGCCTACAACCGCGGCGATATCCCCCGCTATGACTTCCTGGCGCTCTTCCCGCCGGTTCGCGTGCATCTCCAGCAACCGGCTGACCCGCTCCTTGCGCCGGCTCGATGAGTTTAATATCTTCTGCCCCTTCTTCAGGGTACCGCAATAGACCCGGATATATACCAGTTTGCCACAGTAATCATCGCTCACAATCTTGAAGACCAGGGCAGTAAGAGGACCCTTCTTATCCGGCGGTCGCGTCGCTTTATTTCCCTCCTGGTCAAAGACCCGGACCGGCGGCACCTCTAAAGGCGAGGGGAGGTAATCAACAATCGCGTCCAGCAATGGCTGCGTCCCGATATTGCGGAGCGATGCTCCGCAGAGAACCGGTATGATCTTCCCCGTGATTACACTCTGCCGCAATATCTTCTTCACGCGGTCCAGCGTGATCTCCCGGCCTTCCAGATAGTCGGTTAGAATATCATCATCCTGTTCAGCCAGCGCTTCCAGGAGTTGAGATCGGTATCTGCCGGCGACTTCCTCCAGTTCGTCAGGGATAGGTCCCTTCTCGGGGTGCGCTCCCTGATCATCCGGTGAAAAGCGGATCGCCTGGTTATGGATCAGATCGATAACCCCTTGGAAGGTGTCCTCAATTCCCCAGGGGATCTGGATCGGAATGGCCCTCGCACCCAGTTTTGTCTTCATTGCCTCTACCACAGCAAAAAAATCCGCGCCGGTGCGGTCCATCTTATTGACGAAGGCAATCCGGGGGATATCATAACGGTCTGCCTGGTGCCAGACAGTCTCCGACTGGGGTTCCACACCACCAACAGCACAGAAGATGGCAACCACGCCGTCGAGTACTCGAAGGCAACGCTCTACTTCAGCGGTAAAATCGACATGCCCGGGGGTGTCGATGATCGTAATCCGGTGATTCTTCCAGTGACAGTAGGTAGCCGCCAAAGTGATCGTTATCCCCCGCTCCTGCTCCTGCTCCATCCAATCCATGCTGGCAGTGCCGTCATCAACTTCTCCGATCCGGTAGACCCGGCCGGTATAGAAAAGAATCCGCTCGGTGGTGGTCGTCTTTCCGGCGTCGATATGAGCCATGATCCCGATATTCCTAACTTTGTTAATCGGCATATTCTGCATCTGTTGCCAACTTATCGTCTTAAGAATTTGGTAACCCGATTTTTGCCTGCCTGTCGGCAGACAGGAATAAATCGGGTTACCACCTATAATGCGCAAAAGCTTTGTTCGCTTCCGCCATCTTATGAACGTTCTGTTTCTTCTTAATCGCCGACCCCTGATTTTGATAGGCATCCATCAACTCCGCCGCCAGTTTCCGGCTGAAGGCCATCCCCTTCCGAGCGCGGCTGAAATCTAAAATCCAGCGGATCGCAAGAGCGGTTCGGCGGTTCTGCGATACCTCGACCGGCACCTGATAGGTGGCCCCCCCCACCCGGCGGGAACGGACTTCCAGAAACGGCTTCACATTCTCCAGCGCCTTCTGGAAGACCTCCAGCGGTTCTTGACCGCTGCGCTCCTTGATAATATCCATCGCCTGGTAGAAAAGACGCTCCGCCAGGCTCTTCTTCCCTTTCAACATTAGATTATTGATAAAGCGCGTAACCAGCTCGCTGTGATAGCGGGGATCGGGCAACAGAGCACGCTTAATGGACTTTTTCTTGCGTCCCATTTATATATCCTCCTTAATGCACCATCTTACTTAGATCTACTTCTTCTTCGGCTTCTTCACCCCATAGAGAGAACGGCCCCGAGCCCGGGGGCGGCCTTCTTTATCGCCCTCTACCCCCATGCAGTCAAGGGCGCCGCGGACGATGTGATAACGTACTCCCGGCAGGTCTTTTACCCTCCCACCGCGCACCAGGACCAGAGAGTGCTCCTGGAGATTATGCCCCACGCCCGGGATATAGGCGGTAACCTCCATGTTGTTGGTCAACCGGACCCGGGCGATCTTGCGGAGAGCCGAGTTCGGTTTCTTAGGGGTGGCCGTCTTGACCTGCAGGCATACTCCCCGCCGTTGCGGGCATTTATCCAAGGCCCGCGCTTTTCTCTTCTTCAACGGGCGTTTTCTCCCCTGGCGCACTAATTGATTTACTGTCGGCATAACTGTAATCCCTCACTCAGTTTTCGTTTTCAGCTCTTTAATCTCCTCGCCTTCCCCCACCATTACCAGCTTTTGGTTCTTCAACTTGGGTAGACCATCTCCGCCCAGGATCAGATGACCCATGATCACGTTCTCTTTGAAGCCCTTGAGTGGGTCGATCTTGGAGCGGGCGGCGGCATCGGTCAGAATCCGGGTGGTCTCCTGAAAAGAAGCCGCCGAGATAAAACTGTCGGTAGCCAGTGAGGCTTTGGTGATACCCAGGAGGAGATTTTTCGATTTTGCCGTCCTGGTGAGTCCCAGGGCCTTGATCCTTTCATTCTCCTGGAAAAATTTTAACCGATCTATCTGCTCGTCATAGAGGAAGTCGGTATCACCGGGTTCAGTAACCTGAACCTTGCTCACCATCTGGCGGACGATCATCTCGATGTGCTTATCGTTGATCTTGACCCCCTGGAGGCTGTAGACCTTCTGAACCTCATTAATCAGGTACTCCTGGAGCCCCTCCATGCCGCTGACATCGAGCATCTCCTGGAGGATGATCGGGCCATCGGTCAGCTTCTGCCCTTTCTGCACCTTCTCTCCGTCATGAACAATAATATGAGTTCCCAGAGGGATAAGATGCTCTTCCACCCGCTTCGTCTGCGGATCCCGCACCAGAAGAGTGAGCTTGCCGCGTTTGCGGACCCCAAATTCCACCTCCCCGCTGATCTGGGCGATAGTCGCCGCGTCCTTTGGACGGCGGGCCTCAAATAATTCGGCCACCCGAGGCAGGCCGCCGGTAATGTCCGCGGTCTTGGTAAGCTTCCGCGGGGTACGGGCGATCCGACAACCGATCTCGATGATCTCCCCATCTTTCACTTCCACGATCGCCCCGGAAGGTACGAGGTGAGGCTCCAGAATTTTATCGGGATTTTTAACGTCCACGATGTTGATCTGGGGATGGAGCTCATGACCGGTCATCAGCTCGATGATTCGTTCAATTCTATTCTTCGCCCGCTGGACCTTCATGGTCACGCCTTCGATAATATCCACATACTGAACCTTTCCGGCCGAGCCGCTCAGAATCGGGGTGCTGTGAGGATCCCACCTGACCAACAGCTTACCTTTCTCCACTTTCTCTCCATCAGCCACGAATAGCTCGGAACCGACCTCGAGTTTATAACGCACCAGTTCGCGCCCATCTTCCCCCTTTGAGTCAAAGATAGCGATGGCCCCGCCCGACTTCAGGACCAGGGAACGCCCCTTCTCACCTCCTCTGGCCGTCTCCAGGTGCTGGTCATATTTAACCACCCCCGACCGCCCGGCTAGATATTCCGGCTGGCGGGTAAAGATACTGGCCGTTCCCCCGATATGGAAGGTCCGCATGGTAAGCTGAGTGCCCGGCTCTCCGATCGACTGGGCTGCGATGATCCCCACTGCGTCGCCCAGCGAGCTTGACCGTTTATTGGCCAGGTTTTGGCCGTAGCAGACAGAGCAGATTCCCTCCGGGGTTTCACAGGTCAGGACGGAACGGATCCGGACGGCCTCAACGCCGGCCTCTTCGATCCGTCGAGCCTTGTCAGCGGTTATCTCATCCCCCCGCTTTACCACTACTTTGCCGTCCCGGTCTTTAATCGTCTCCAGGCTGAACCTTCCCGCGATCCTTTCCCGGAGGGGGATAATCACCTCTCCCTCTTCTATCAGGGCTGTAACCCTGCGGCCTTTGAAGGTTCCACAGTCCGGTTGGCTGATGATGATATCCTGAGCCACATCGACCAGCCTCCGGGTCAGGTAACCGGAGTCCGCGGTTTTGAGGGCGGTATCGGCCAACCCCTTGCGGGCGCCATGGGTAGAGATGAAATATTCAAGTACACTCAAGCCCTCCCGGAAATTTGCGACGATCGGATACTCAATGATGTCTCCCGAGGGCTTGGCCATCAAACCTCTCATCCCGGCAATCTGCTGAATCTGTTCCATACTGCCGCGGGCTCCGGAATCCATCATCATGTAGAGAGGGTTCAGACCCGGTTCCCCGTCAATTTTAAGTTCCTCGAAGACCTGGTCAGAGAGTTCCCCGGAGGCCCGCGACCAGATATCCAGTTTTTTATTGTAGTTTTCCTGAGCGGTGAGCCGACCCGCTTCATAAGCCCGGTTGGCGGAGGCGACTTCTTTGCTCGCCTTCTGTATAATTTCGTCTTTCATCTTCGGCTTAACCATATCCTGCATCCCCAGGGAGAGCCCGGACCAGGTAGCGCTCTCGAAGCCCAGGTCCTTGAGGCGATCGAGGATACGGACGGTCTCTTCATGCCCCACGATCTCGTAACATTCGGCTATGATCCGGCTCAGATCTTTCTTCCCCACCTGCTTATTAATATAGGCGATCTCCTTCGGGAAGATCTGATTGAAGATAACTCGACCGGGGGTGGTATAGTCCTCCCACTGAGATGATGGGAGCGAGTTGCCCTTGCCATCATGCTCGGTCAGGCGCGTCGTTATCCCTCGAATCTTAATCCGCTGATGGAGAGTAATAACTTTCTCCGCCAGCGCCAGTAAAACCTCATCCTGATCGGCGAACGGTTTGGGCGTACTGTCGTCTCCGGGCGCGACCCTGGTCAGATAATAGCACCCGAGGGCGATATCCTGGGTCGGATTCGCGATCGGCTCGCCACTGGCGGGAGAGAATATATTATTGGGCGCGTACATCAACAACCTCGCTTCCAGCTGAGCTTCATTGGAAAGAGGGACATGCACCGCCATCTGATCGCCGTCGAAATCGGCATTGAAGGCGGTACAGACCAGGGGATGAATCCGGATGGCCTTTCCCTCAACCAGAACCGGATCAAAGGCCTGGATACCCAGCCGGTGAAGAGTCGGGGCCCGGTTGAGAAGAACCGGGTGGTCCTGGATGACTTCATCCAGAACATCCCAGACCTGTTTCTCCTGCCGTTCGATCATCTTCTTTGCGGAGCGGATCGTATGAACATAACCGAGTTCCTTCAGCCGGTGGATGATAAACGGCTCAAAGAGCTCCAGGGCCATCTCTTTGGGGAGCCCGCACTGATTAAGCTTGAGCTCGGGCCCGATCACGATGACCGAACGGCCCGAGTAGTCGACTCGTTTGCCGAGCAAGTTTTGACGAAAACGGCCCTGTTTTCCTTTCAGGTTGTCACTGAGAGACTTCAATGGCCGGTTGGCCGCGCCCAGCACCGCACGTCCTTGGCGTCCGTTATCGAAGAGGGCATCGACCGCCTCCTGAAGCATCCGTTTTTCGTTCCGAACAATGACATCCGGGGTCTTCAGCTGGAGGATGCTTTTCAACCGGTTATTCCGATTTATCACCCGCCGGTAGAGATCATTGAGATCGGAAGTAGCAAACCGCCCACCTTCCAGGGGCACCAGTGGCCGGAGGTCGGGCGGGATGACCGGGATCACATCCAGGACCATCCATTCCGGCCGGATCTCTGACTCGAAGAAGTTTTTTGCGATTCTTAGACGCTTGGCCAGCTTCTTCTTCATCTGCTTTGACTTGGTAAGCCCGAGCTGATGCTGGAGGAGAGCCATCAGCTGCTCCAGATCTTCCCCAACCGGAACTTTTAATTTCTCCAACGCCTTTATCAGATGTTTCGCGACTAAAGATTTATAGACATCAAGGAGTTCCGCTTTCAGGGTCTCCAGCTCTTTTTTCGCCGACGCCAGTTTCTTGGCGGGCAGTTTTTCATAATTCTGATAGGAAGTCCGGTATTCCGCCTCCACCCTTTTCAGCTCCTTCTCCTCGATCACGGCCCGATAGAGTTCATCCGTGCCGAGCTCTTCCCTATCCGCTCCCCAGAACATCTCGCCAAAGTAGTCTCTGGTCGCCTCAGTGAGAAGCGCCATCAGGTCGTCAGGCTTCAAAACCCCGGAGAGCTTGAGGCGTTTTCCATAGTCACGGCCAATCAGTGCCGCCTGGACCTCCTTCTCATCATCATCGGGCGGGATATCCTTGATCGTCCCCTTGTCGCGGTTCAGCATTTTCTTCACCGCCTCCGCCCCGATTAAAGCTTCAAACTCATCATCGCACTCGACTGTCTGAACGTGATGCTCCTCTTCAGTCAATAGTCTCTTGGCGCAGATCTCCCCGTTTAAGCTGCTGCATTTAATCCCCGACCTGATATAATCATACTTATCTCGGATGTTCATCTTCCCGGGGTTGGTCACAATATAGTTCTCATAGTAGATCACGCTCTCCAGGAGCCGGGTTGACAGACCGAGAACATTTCCGATCCGGCTCGGCGCGCTCTTTAAAAACCAGATATGTGAAACCGGTACCGCCAGCTCGATCGCCCCCATCCGCTCCCGGCGGACACTGGAGAGGGTGACCTCCACCCCGCAACGGTCGCAGATCACGCCTTTATGTTTTATCCTTTTATACTTCCCGCAGGCACACTCCCAATCTTTGGTGGGGCCAAAGATCTTCTCGCAGAACAATCCGTCCTTTTCAGGTTTGAAGGTCCGGTAGTTGATGGTCTCCGGTGTCTTGACTTCCCCATGGGACCAGGAGCGGATTACTTCCGGAGAAGCAATTCGAATTGTTACCTGATCGAAGACATTCTCGCTCTCGATCCCGAATAAATGTACCGCCTTGGTATTCATAATGATATGACCTATTCAGCCTCCGGGGGCGCCTTCTCGGGCCTCACGTCCAGAGCCAGGCTCCTCAGTTCTTTTATCAAAACATTGAACGACTCGGGAGTGCCGGCTTCCAATTTATTGCTCCCTTTGACGATGGATTCATAGATTCTGGTGCGGCCCATGATGTCGTCACTCTTCACCGTCAACATCTCCTGAAGGGCATAGGCCGCCCCGTAAGCTTCCAGGGCCCAGACCTCCATCTCCCCGAAGCGCTGACCTCCGAACTGGGCTTTCCCTCCCAACGGCTGCTGAGTAACCAGGGAGTAAGGTCCGATCGCCCGGGCATGGATCTTGGCCGCTACCAGGTGGTGCAATTTCATCATATAGATATAGCCAATCACCACCGGGGCACCGAAGGGTTCACCTGTTCGGCCATCGTAAAGAACGGCTTTGCCGTTTTTGGAGAGTTTAGCCTTTGAGAGCAATTCAACAATCTGTTCTTCCTTGATTCCATCGAAGACGGGAGTGGAGAACGTCAAACCGAGTGCTTTCGCCGCCCATCCCAGGTGAGTCTCCAGAACCTGTCCAACGTTCATCCGGGATGGTACCCCCAGGGGATTGAGGACGATATCGACCGGCGTTCCGTCAGCTAAAAAAGGCAGGTCCTCCTCCGGGAGAATCTTGGCGATGACACCCTTATTTCCATGCCGGCCGGACATCTTATCCCCGACCGAGAGTTTTCTCTTGGTGGCGATATAGACCTGGACCTTCTTGATCATCCCCGGTTCGAGTTCATCCTCTATCTTGACCTGTTCCAGTTCCTGGTTTCTTTTCAGATCGAGTTCTTCCAGCTTATCCTCGCTCTCCATAATGGCCTTCTTAAACTGCCTGATCAACTGGTTGTCTCCCTCGATCTCGATATCCTGGTAATCATGTTCCTCCAGTTTCTGGAGCATGGCGAGGGTAATCTTCTGATGAGCGGGAATAAGGACCAAACCCGTGTCCACAGCCACGATCGAGCCTTCCATCTTTTTCTTGTGGAGAATCTTTAAAATTTTCTCCTGGCGCTTGGCCTTGAGGACCTGAACCTCTTTCCTATGCCGGCTGTTGATGTCCCGAACCTGAGACTTTTCCTCCTTCTTCTCTTCGGTCTCATCCGAGGAATCTTTCCGGGAGAAGACCTTCACGTCCATCACGATCCCCTCGACACCGGAGGCGGCGCGGAGCGACGTATCTTTCACATCGGCCGCCTTCTCTCCGAAGATCGCCCTGAGGAGCCGTTCCTCCGGAAAAAGTTCCGTTTCACTCTTGGGTGTAATCTTTCCGACCAGGATATCCTTGGGTTTGACCTCGGCGCCGATGTGGATCACTCCTTCAGCATCCAGATTCATGAGCGCCTCCTCGCCGACGCCGGGGATATCCCGGGTAATCTCTTCCCGACCCAGCTTCGTATCACGCGCCCCGATCTCATATTTCTCGATATGAATGGAAGTATAGGTGTCTTCCTTGACCAAGCGCTCGCTGATCACGATGGCATCTTCGAAGTTGTAGCCTCGCCAGGGCATAAAAGCGACCATGACATTCTTCCCCAGTGCCAGTTCGCCGCCGGAAGTCGCCGCCCCGTCGGCTATCACCTGGCCCTTCTTGACCTTCTGGCCAACGGTAACCAACGGCCGTTGATTATTGCAGGTCCCGGCGTTGGTCCGGGCAAACTTCTTAATCGGATAGACTCGCTTATCGATGGTAATGCTATCGGCATCGACTTTCGTAACGACCCCGTCCGCCTCGGCGGTCACGATCACCCGGCTGTCGCGGGCCACTTTCTTCTCCAGGCCGGTCGCCACCAGGGGAACTTCCGTGGTCAGCAGTGGAACCGCCTGACGCTGCATATTGGAGCCCATCAATGCTCGGTTGGCATCGTCGTGTTCCAGAAACGGGATCAGACCGGCGGCGACACTGACCAATTGTCTGGGAGAAACGTCGACAAACTCGACGGTTTCGGCGGGGGCCATCACCGTATCTCCTCCCTTTCTCACCTTGACCATATCATCCAGCAAATTTCCCTTGTCATCAACCCGAACGTTGGCTTGAGCAATTACATATTGCTCCTCTTCATCGGCGGAGAGGTGTTTAACCTGTTTGGTGATTCTCCCCTTTTCCACCTTCCGATACGGGGTTACGATAAAACCGAGCTCATTTACCCGGGCGAAGGTGCTGAGAGATGCGATCAACCCGATATTCGGACCTTCCGGCGACTCGATCGGGCAGATTCTTCCATAATGGCTGGGCTGGACGTCTCGAACATCAAAACCGGCGCGTTTGCGAGAGAGACCGCCCGGCCCGAGCGCGGTCAGGCGGCGTTTGTGGGCCAGCTCAGCCAGGGGGTTGGTCTGATCCATGAATTGAGAGAGCTGGGAACGGCCGAAGAAATCGCGAAAAACCCCATTCATGGCTTTTGGATTAATGAGCTTATGAGGAGTGAGGTTGTCAGAGCTGACTTCGTAAACGCCCATCTTGTCTTTGACCATCCTTTCCAGCCGGGTCAAGGCAATCCGGCATTGTTCCTGAAGGAGTTCTCCGACCATCGCGATCCGCCGCATACCCAGGTGATCGATATCATCTTCCACCGCACCCGGCTCGCCGGCGTTCAGTTCCATTAAGTATTTCAGCGCCAGGGCAATATCTTTTTTACGTAGGGTCACCTTTTTCAGCTCTTCCCGGTTGGTCGAGAGCCCGAACTTCTGATTGATCTTGAACCGTCCGACCGCACCCAGATCGAATCGCCGACGATCGAAGAACCGGCGTTCGATCAGACTGCTGGCCTTCGCTTCCGTCGGCGGATCGCCCGGGCGAAGCTTTTTATAGATGAACTTCTCCGCTTCTTTCTTGCTGTTGGTCGGGTCAATCTGCAGCATATTAACCAGATACTCGACACAGGGTCCGGGTTTTAAGACTTCCACCTGCTTGATCTTGGCTTTCTTGAGGATATCCATCACCTCTTCGTCGATCCGGACATAGGCCTTGATCAGAACAGTATCCTGCTGGTCAACAACCGGGGAGCTCAAGAAGCGGCCCTCCAGGTTCTTCCGGCGGGAGGAAGTACTGATCGATACCTCTTCTGTCTCGGAGAAGAGCTGGATAATGTTTTTGTCGGTCCCATAGCCCAGAGCCCGGAGAAGGGTAGTAGCCAGAAGCTTGCGGCGGGACCGTTTCTTATCAAGGTAAAAATGAATCTGTCCCTTTCGGTTAAACTCCGCTTCCAGCCAGGATCCACGGTTGGGTATGATCCGGAACATGAACAACCTCACATTGCCGGAGCGTTTAATCTTCTCGAAACAGATCCCCGGCGTCCGATGGAGCTGGCTGACGATAACCCTCTCGGCGCCGTTGATGACAAATGAACCCTGGGGGGTCATCCGGGGAATGTTCCCTACGTAGACGGTCTCCTCCTTTACCCAATCGCTCCGTTTTAAGCGAAGAGTAACCCGGAGCGGAGAGGAGTAGGTCAGTCCCCGGCTTTGACACTCTTCGATCTCGTATTTAGGGGTTCCCAGGCTGTAACTTACAAATTCCAGACAGGTATTGCCGTCGTAGCTGTAAATCGGGTAGATCTCTTTCAGAACCTGCTGTAACCCCTGCTCCTTGTGGGCACCCGGCGCAACTTCAGCCTGGAGAAAATCATTATAAGACTTGGTCTGTATCTCCAAAAAATCCGGCATTGGTATAGGATCAATCAGCCGGGAAAAACTATTGCGGGCATTTTTTTTTAAATTGGAGATTGAGTTCATGCTTACTCCTTACTAAATTAAACCGATTTATGCCTGTCGAACGTCAAACATAAATCGGTTTGGTTGCACCGGGTTATTTAAGTTCGGCGGTCGCGCCGGCCGTTTCCAACTTCTCCTTGATCGCCTCGGCTTCCTCTTTGTTGATGTTCTCTTTAACGGTAACGGGAGCGGATTCCACCAGGTCTTTGGCTTCTTTAAGGCCAAGATCAGTTACCGCTCTCACTTCTTTTATCACCTGGATCTTCTTCGCTCCGATACCGGTCAGGACCACGGTAAACTCGGTTTGTTCTTCTTCAGCGGGAGCTTCAGCCTGACCGGGCGCGGCGGCTATCGCCACCGGGGCGGCGGCGGTTACACCGAACGTATCCTCCAACGCTTTAACCAAGTCAGAAAGTTCAAGGACCGTAAGTGTCGAGACATCATCGATAATCTTTTGCAACTTCGAGGAGACCGGGGGTGCGGCTTCCGGCTTCTCCGGGATAATCTGTTCTTTGACTTCTTCTGCCATTCTCTTCCTCCTTTAATTAGATCTTTGTTTATGGATTGCTTTTATCGTCATTACCAGGCCAAAGATCACTCCGTTCAGTACTCTGACCAGCCCGTTTACCGGGGCTTGCATACCCGCAAAAACTCGGGAAAGCAACTCTTCCCGGGGCGGGAGTTCAGCTAATTTTTTACAATCGTCGGCTTCGAAAAAATCGCCTCCCCACAGAGCGGCTTTGATCCGTGGGGCTCCTTCTTCTTTCTCATACCTGATAATCATTTTCAATAGCTTCGGTAATTCGTTATCGGTCAGGACAACCGCGATCTGTCCCTGGAAGAAGGGTCCAAGAGATTCCAAACCGGAGTCTTTCAGAAGACGACGAAAGATCCGGTTCTTCACTACCAGGCAATCACCCCCCAGATCCACCATCTCGCTGCGGAGGCGGTTAAAGGTCTCTGATGAGAGACCTTTGTATTCGGTTACGATTACCGCGCCGCTCCGTCGGACGTGTCCGGCATACTCATTTTCGATTAATTGTTTTTCCGGTCTCATGTCTGTTCATTTCAGAGGCGGTCATACACCCCGGATATTCTGTGTTAACAAGGTGGTATCCAGATTCAGTGACGGACTCATAGTAGCGCAGATTACTACTTTTCTCAGATATTTGCCCTTGGCGGCAGCCGGCTTAAGTCGAATTATCTCTCTCAGAACACAACTGATGTTCTCAGTCAACTGCTCCGGCGAGAATG
>JAVCDH010000087.1 GCA_030765805.1 Candidatus Euphemobacter frigidus | reverse complement strand
CTTTACCGCATTGGCTGTCTCCCTCCCGATCAGCTCCTGGCCATGGACAATGATGGTGGACAGATCATTTCTTGTGTCCACCATCCGCTGTTCAATAATATTACCTCTCTTCTCCAGGAAGAAGAGGAGAAGAGCAGTTATTAATATTGTTGTAATACCAAGTACAGCAAGAAGATATGTCCTGGAACCGGAAGCAGCGGTATCAATCACGCGAGTGAGATTAGAGGTGCTTGACTCGATTGTATCATCAAGGTGAAGATGGACAGCCTCGAGAGCGCGGGCGGCTAACGATTCATCGCCTGTACCATACGGCAGCTTCTTTAAAAAGGTTGTTCCCTTTAAGACATCATCCCGGGCAACGAGCCGGATAGCTTTCTGCCCGTGGTACTCGATCATGGACCGACATGAGCCGGACTTTATCCTGCGCCGAATCGTTTTAACACTGCAACCGATAAGTTGGGATGCTTCTTTTAAAGGAATCCAGGAGATTGACTGGCCATCTATTCTCTCTTCATTCATTAAATCCCTCCTCGACCTGATGGACACTGGTGGACACAAATATTGAAGGAGAAGATGGAATTTCCATCGTCAGGTATAACCATTTGTCCATGAATATAATGGACAAAATATAATTATTAGCTGTAATGTAATAGACACTGGCCACCATCTTGTCCATGTTATTGTGGACACTGTACACCAGATGTCCATATTAGACAAGGTTTTTTTTAGAAATAATTGAAAAGAGAAAATGGAGCTAAAAAATGGTTAATAAATGAGATTAGAGAGGACGATGTTCCATGTGGAACAAATACTAGGAGGAAGAGCAGATAATTGATTAAAATGTGGCAATAAAAGTGGCGGAAGAGGTTATAAAAAAGTTTATGTTATTGATTACAATCAATGAAAATTTACAGAGTAGAACTTAATTTTTTAAGATTATTATTGTGATAAGTCAAGGATTTGAGTAATATATGTGATTTCATCAAGAGGATTGACGGAGAAAAAGATTACTTATGCATTTCAGGAACTACTAAGAGGTAGAACCAATGGAAGAAGCTGCGTTAAAAAAAGAATTTGGAGCTCTAATTGGGGAAAGAGACGATAAAAATTCGCCGAATGATCAGGGTGAGATGATAATAAATATAGATGAGGATAAGATAAAGAAAAATATCTATCAACCTCGGCACCGGTTTAATGATGAGTCTATTGATGAACTTAGACGATCGATTAAGGAGAAAGGAGTTATCCAGCCGATTATCGTGAGGAGAATAGAGGATGGATATGAACTTATAGCGGGGGAGAGGAGGCTGATTGCGGCCCGTAAGGCCGGCTTGAAGAGAATTCCGGCCCTGGTCAAAGATATAACGGATAAGAAAGATATACTTGAAATAGCCTTGATAGAAAATATTCAACGAGAAGACCTCAATCCGATCGATAGAGCGAGAAGTTATCGTAGGCTGATTGATGAATTTGGCGAGAACCAGGAGACGGTAGCCAGGAGAGTAGGGAAGGAAAGGTCCTCGATCGCAAATACTATACGACTACTTGAACTACCTGACAAGATCAGGGAGATGGTTGAAGAAGGGCGGTTAAAATTCGGACAGGCCCGGACATTAATCCCGGTAAAAGATAAGAACCGGCAACTGAGACTGGCAAAATTGGCGGCTGGAGGTAGGATCTCGGTCAGGAAGCTGGAGAAGATGGTAGAGAGGGGTCGGAAGAAGAAGGCCTCCAAGAAACAACCGGGAGGAAAGGAGCCCCACGTACAATATGCGGAAAATACTCTGCGGGAAGCACTTAAGACAAAAATTACCATCAAGAGAAACAGAAAAGGGGGAGGAAAGATTGAGATTGAATATTTCTCAGATTCGGAGTTGACCAGATTATGCGCGTTGATTGTGGAAGAGACTGAGAATAAGTAACAAGATGCAGAATACTATTGATTCTAATAGTAAGTCAAAGTAAAATTATGCTTTAGTTTTTACCAGCATCAGGATTTTTATATAGTTATGATGTCGATAAATTTTATGAATTTCGGCTTTAATTAAGGAGATAAAAAAATGGCGGAGCAATTACAGGAATTGATAGAGAGAATAAACCGGGAAGGGGTTGAATCGGCCGAGAAGAAAGCAAGCAAGATAATTAAGGCCGCGGAGGAGAGAGCGAAGAAGATAGTTGATGACGCGGACGATAAAGCCGGTGAACTGGTCGGCAATGCCCAGACCGAGGCTAAGTCCATCCAGGAGAACGCTGAAAAGGCCATCCGTCAATCTTTCCGAAATATAATGATCTCATTGAAAGACGAGATACGCAAATATCTTGATACTATCTTGAAGAAAGAAATCGGGGAGTCATTAAGCCCGGAGGCGCTGAGTAAGATAATCCTGACCGTATCAACAACTTGTGCCGAACAGATCAAAGGGGATAAGGAAGTTAATGTACTGATCAGTCCGGCCGACGCCAAGAAGATCGCCGAAAGCTTACTTGATCGGCTCAAGAAAGAAGCGGGTACCAAGGTGAAGATCAAGCCGGTCCCTAATATCGACGCGGGTTTCATGATCAGCTTCGACGGGGGGAAATCCAGCTATGACTTTACGGACCAGGGTCTGCAGGAATTGCTCTCGGCCTATATTAGCGCCCAGCTGAAGAAGATCATCTCAGGAAAATGAGCAGGAAATATTACTACTTCGCGGCATCATTGCCGATGCTGTCATTCGGCCTTCGACCGCAGTTGTCCAACGAAGATTTTTTATCCGTCTCATCTGATTTCCTCACCCGAGGTGATCAGGAGATTATTAAGAATACTATGCTGGTTCCTGAGAAGAGGGATGGGATGAATGTATCAGCACTTATTCAGTGGGTAAGATTTGAAGATGCTCTCAGGAATGAGCTGGTTAAATACCGGGCTAAGAAGCTCGGAAGAGACCCGCGGGAGTTCTATCGGGGTGAGTATATACCGGATCCGTACCTGGCTGCTATTATCAATGAAGCGGCCGGAGCGGAGAACCCGCTCCTGGTGGAAAGGCGAATAGATCTTATCAGATGGGAGAGACTGGATGAGATGGAACTACAGCATTATTTTGACCTCGATTTCTTAATTATTTATTTCTTAAAACTACAGATCTTAAACAAATGGAACGATATCCGAGCTGAAAAAGGAAGGGCCATACTGGATGAATTATTGAAGCCCGCAAAGGAGCCTAAAAAATGAGTGTGAGAACAGGCCATATAGCAGGAATAAATGGCAATATGCTGGTTGTCGACTTTGCTGATTTCGTAGTGCAGAATGAAGTAGCTTACGCTCTTACCGGGAAAGAGCGTCTGAAATCGGAAGTTATCCGGGTCAGGGGAAAGAAAGCCGAACTGCAGGTATACGAGAACACCGAAGGGTTAAAAGTCGGAGACCCGGTCGAATTTACCGGTGAGTTGCTTGCCGTAAAACTGGGCCCGGGCCTCCTGACGCAGATATTCGATGGATTACAGAATCCCCTGCCGGAGATCGCCGAGAAGTGTGGTTTCTTTCTTAAACGGGGATTTTATATAGAACCGCTCTCTGATAAGAAAGATTGGGAATTTACCCCGATAGCGGAGGTGAATCAGAAAGTAAGGGCCGGCGACTATCTGGGTAAGGTTCCCGAGGGCATCTTTGATCATTATATAATGGTACCTTTTGAAATGAGGGGAGAGTATGAAGTGATAAGTGTGGCTGCCAAGGGTTCATACAAGATAACGGATAACATCGCGGAGCTCAAAGACTCACGGGGGCAGAAATATAATATCAACATGATCCAGGTCTGGCCGGTAAAGATACCTATTGCCGCTTACCGGGAGAAGCTGAAACCGGAAGAACCGCTGGTCACCAAGGTGCGGATTATCGATACCATGGTTCCCATCGCCCGGGGGGGGACATACTGTATTCCCGGGCCTTTCGGGGCCGGCAAAACCGTCCTCCAGCAGATCACAAGCCGGAACGCAGAAGTCGATATAGTTATTATTGCCGCATGCGGAGAGAGAGCCGGAGAGGTTGTAGAGACCCTGAAGGAATTTCCTAAACTTATTGATCCGCGTACTGAGAAGCCGCTGATAGAGAGGACGATAATCATATGCAATACCAGTTCGATGCCGGTCGCCGCTCGGGAGTCGAGTGTTTACACCGCGGTAACACTGGCGGAGTATTATCGACAGATGGGACTGAATGTGCTGCTTCTGGCCGATTCGACTTCACGGTGGGCGCAGGCGATGAGAGAGATGTCGGGGAGGCTGGAAGAGATCCCCGGCGAAGAAGCATTTCCGGCTTACCTGGAGTCCAGGATCGCCTCCTTTTATGAACGGGCCGGGATTGTCCGCCTCAATAACGGGGAGCTCGGATCGGTCACGATCGGCGGAGCGGTCAGCCCGGCCGGCGGAAACTTCGAAGAACCGGTGACCCAGGCCACCTTGAAGGTAGTGGGGGCCTTTCTCGGCCTCTCCCGGGAGCGATCGGACGCCCGGAGGTACCCATCGATCGATGTCCTGGACTCCTGGAGCAAGTACAAGAGTTTTGTGGACCCGGAACAGATAGCGTATGCCCGTGGGCTGTTGGTGAAGAGCGCCGAGGTCGACCAGATGATGAAGGTGGTCGGAGAGGAGGGAACATCTCTGGCCGACTTTATCGATTACCTCAAAGGAGAGTATATCGATGAGGTCTATCTCCAGCAGAACGCGTACGACAAAGTTGACGATGCGACTTCGGAAGATCGGCAGAAATATGTCTTCAATGTCCTCCATGAGATTCTGACCGCCCGGTTAAAACTCAGAGACAAAGATGCGGCCCGAAGTTTTTTCCATGAGATTCGCCAGATCTTCCGGAACTGGAACTCCGCCCCCTGGGAGAGTGATGAGTTCAAGAAACTGGAAAAATCTCTGCGGAAGAGAGTCGCTGAAATATCCGACCTGCCGATCACGGGATCCGGCCGGAAAGATGCCGGTGAGAGTGGGCAGGAAGTCAGGAACGAAAAAGATACCGAAGAAGCGGAAGACAACGGGGATGCGAAGGAGAACGGTAGAGATACTAAGGATAAGAAGACAGTCAATAAGAAAGAAACCAAGGATACGGCTCGGTCCGGGCCGGTTTAGGATAATGCCATGAGAAAAGTGTACAGCAGGATAATACAGATCTCTGGGGATGTTATCACCGTTGAAGCCAAAGGAGTGGCAAATCGGGAACTGGCGGAGATAACGACTTCCCGGGGGAAATCACTGGCTCAGGTTATCCGTCTTGACGGGGACAAAGTATATCTCCAGGTCTTCGCGGGCAGCCGCGGGGTATCCACCGGAGATGAGGTGCGTTTTCTGGGTCACCGGATGCAGGTCTCTTTCTCTGATGATCTTCTGGGTAGAATCTTCAACGGCAGCGGTATCCCGCGGGATAACGGACCGGCCCTGGCCGAGAATGTGGTCGAGATCGGCGGGCCCTCCGTTAATCCAGCCAAGAGAATTATCCCCCGGAAAATGGTCCGAACCGGGATACCCATGATCGACGTATTCAACTCCCTGGTGGTGTCTCAGAAACTCCCCATCTTCTCCGTTGCCGGTGAACCTTACAATGAACTTCTGGCCCGGATCGCTCTCCAGGCCGAAGTGGATATTATTATATTGGGCGGGATGGGGCTTAAGTATGATGATTACCTTTATTTCCGGGACACGCTGGAAAAATATGGGGCTCTCTCCCGCTCGATCTTTTTTGTTCACACCGCGGCTGATCCAACCGTGGAGTGCACCATGGTCCCGGATATGTGCCTGGCAGTGGCGGAACAGTTCGCGGTCACGGGAAAGGCTATCCTGGTCCTGCTGACCGACATGACCAACTTCGCCGATTCACTGAAGGAGATCGCCATTACCATGGAGCAGGTCCCCTCCAACCGGGGGTATCCCGGTGACCTTTACAGCCAGCTCGCCGCCCGGTACGAGAAAGCGGTAGATTTTGAAGGGTCCGGATCTATCACCATCCTCGCCGTGACCACCATGCCGGGCGATGACATTACCCACCCCGTCCCGGACAATACCGGGTATATCACCGAAGGTCAGCTCTACCTCAAGAATGGAAGGATCGAGCCGTTCGGATCTTTAAGTCGTTTAAAACAGCAGGTGAACGATAAAACGCGGGAAGACCACCGCACCGTGATGAATTCCATGATTCAGCTTTACGCGGATTACAAGGAGACCAAGGAAAAAGAAGCGATGGGATTCCAGATGACGAGATGGGATCGGAAGCTCTTAAAGTACGGAGAGATGTTCGAGAAGAAGATGATGGACCTCTCGGTCAATATACCTCTCGAGAAGGCCCTCGACCTGGGCTGGGAGATCATGGCCGACTGTTTCACGCCGCAGGAGACCGGGATCAAGACCGAGATGATAGAGAAGTTCTGGCCCCAGGGAAGAAACGAAGGGAGGGATGTGGAAGAGGAAGGCGAGGACGCGGAGGAGGCCGGGGCGGCGGAGGTAAACGATGTCCTGGAGGTTGATTCCGGCCGGGAGGGAGATGAGATTGTGGAAGAAGCCCTCTCGGACGACTCCGTCCCGGGACCGCCGGAATCCGCCGATCTGGTTACAAAAGAGGTTAACTAGATCATATAGGAAATTGTATTTTTTGACAGGATTTACAGGATAAAAGCAGGATAAAATAAAAAAATCCTTGTTAATCCTGCTCCGCCCAGATTTATCGGGGTTATTCTGTCTGAAAAAGTCCCCCGCCAACGGCGGGGCTAAGTTCAATTACTGTTTAAGTAAAAAGCTATGCCGGGCAAGAAAGTAAAATTTACCAAGGGGGAGTTGAAGCGTCAGCGGGACGCTCAGGAGCGCTACGAGCGTTATCTCCCCACGCTCCAGTTGAAGCAGCAGCAGCTCCAGCTGGAAGTCCGCCAGACCGAGTCTTTGCTCTATCGGCGCCGAGCGGAGATCGGGCGGATCAAGGAGGATATGTCCGCCTGGATCGGTATCCTGGGAGATCCTGGTGTTGACCTTGTGCCTTGGGTGCGGCCCAAACGGATTACTACCTCAACTGCCAATATTGCCGGCGTCACAATTCCGACCCTCAAGAATGTTGCCTTCCCCGCGGTTGACTATGATCTCTTCACCACGCCCTTGTGGGTGGATTCCGCCGTAAGGGAGATCAGGAACCTCGTCGGGCTGATCGCGGAAGCCGATATCATTCAGGAGCAGTTCAAACTCCTGAGCCGGGAACTTCAGATCACGATGCAGCGGGTGAATCTCTTCGAGAAGGTCAAGATCCCGGAATGCAAGGAGAATATCAGGGCGATCCGGATCTACCTTGGAGATCAGGATACCAACGCCGTATGCAGGAGCAAGATCGCCAAACGTAAAATCGAACAAGCCGTCGTCGCCGCCTGAGCTATAAAACAACCGGACAAGGAGAAGAGATAAAACAAGATTCGGATTTTCGTTCTCTTCTTCGTGGAACAGAAGCTGATGATCACACCGATGAAAAAAGTAACGATCGTGGTCCAGGACAAGGACCGGGAGGAGACTCTCGGACAGCTCTCCTCGGTGGGCGTGGTCCATGTCGAGAACCTGAAACCACCCGCCGGCCAATCCGTGGAGGCGGCTGAAAATAACATCGGGGAGATCAACCGGGCGCTGGCCGCCATCCCGTCTCCGGCCCAGGAAGTCAAACCGTCATCGATCGATAACCTGGCCGGCCTGATTGAAGAGATATTCGGCCTGAGAGACCAGCTGGTCAAGCTCCGGGGCGATTGGGAGAAGCGCCGGAAGACGATCGATGACTGGAAGATCTGGGGCGACTTTGATATCCACCTCCTCCGTTATCTGAACGGGAAAGGGATCTGGATCTACCTTACCGAGATGCCCGAAAAAGAGCTCGATCAACTGCCCGACGATGTGGGGGTCCAGGTCGTTGCCCGCAAAGGCGGCGTGGCGTACTGCGGGATTGTCTCGGATAAGATGAAGTATTTTTATTTCAAGACCCGCACCCTGCCGGAGAAACGACTCTCCGATATGATCGAAGATCAGAATAACATCGAGGAGGAGATTGCTTCGGTTGAGGAGCAGTTAACGGCTCTCGCTGCCTTTCGGCCCGGGCTGGAGGAAGAGAAAGACCGGATGGAGAGAGAACTGGAGTTCGAACAGGCCCGGGCCGGCATGGGTGAGGCGGGGAAGCTTGCTTATCTCAAAGGGTATTGTCCGGTCCCGAAGATCACCGCTCTTGAGAAGGAGGCGAAGAAGTTCCGGTGGGGCTTGCTGGTGGAGGACCCCGGTGAGGAAGACGCCCCCCCCACCCTGATAACCAACCCCCGGTGGGTCAGACTGATCGAGCCGGTCTTCGCGTTGATAGACACGATCCCGGGATACCGGGAGATAGATGCCAGCTTTGTCTTTCTTATCTTCTTCTCGCTCTTCTTCGCCATGCTGATCGGCGACGCCGGCTACGGGGCGATCTTCCTGATTGGAACCATCCTGGTCCAGTGGAAGCTGGGAGCCAAGCTTCCGGATAAGAAACCCTTATTTCTCCTTTATGTCCTCAGTATAGCCACTATAATCTGGGGTATCCTGACCGGGACCTTCTTCGGCCAGGAGTGGCTCCCGCAGACCGTCAAGCCGCTCGCCCCCTGGCTCCGGGATGATAAGAACGTAATGAAACTCTGCTTCCTGATCGGCGCGATCCAGTTGTCGATCGCCCATCTCTGGAAGGTGATCCGTAAAGCGCCTTCCATCCAGGCACTGGCCGACGTCGGCTGGATTTGCATCATTTGGACAATGTACTTCCTGGCTTCCATGTTCATTCTGGGGAAGACCTTCCCGCTCTTCGCGGTCGGCCTGGTGATTGCCGGTCTGGTATTAATCATCGGCTTCTCGGTCTCTCCCCGTTACTTCTTCAAGGACTTATTCGTACGGATTATCACCATCTTTCTCAGTGTGATCAATAGCTTCGCGGATGTGGTATCCTATATCCGTCTCTTCGCGGTCGGCCTGGCCACCGTCGCCATCGCTGACTCCTTTAATAACATGGCCGCGAGCCTGGGCTGGTCATCATTCTTAACCGGTTTCATCGCGGCGATTATCCTGCTCTTCGGGCATATTCTTAATATGCTCCTGGGGGGGATGGCAATACTGGTTCACGGTGTACGTCTCAATGTGCTGGAATTTTCCAGCCATCTGGGCATGGAATGGGCGGGCTATAAATACAACCCTTTTAAGGGAAAAAAATCCCAAACGGAAATTAAAGTAAAATAAAAAGAGGAGGAGAAGTGTAATGGATGTATTGACGCAGTTTAAGGATCTTGGTTTTGTAGCGGTACTGGCACTGGCGGCGGTCGGTTCGGCTCTGGGAACGGGGATCGCCGGGATGGCGGCGGTCGGCGCCTGGAAGAAGTGCTTCGCCCAGAACAAGGCGGCACCGTTCATGTTGACGGTCTTCGTTGGGGCGCCCCTCTCACAGACGATCTACGGGATGATCGTTATGAATACCCTGGTTGCTAAAGTCAGCGCCGGCGGCACCTTCTTCTGGGGGACCGGAATTCTGGCCGGTCTGGCCATCGGGATGAGCGCGATAATGCAGGGAAAGGCAGGCGCCGGGGCTTCGGACGCTCTGGCCGAGACCGGTAAGGGCTTCGGGAACTACATTATGGTGCTGGGTGTCATCGAGACGGTGGCCCTCTTTGTTATGGTGTTCACGATGATGGCAATCGGAAATATTTAATACCCGCCGGTAAAAAGCCAAAAAAGAAACGCGGAGAACATCCCGATTGTTTTCGGGATGTTTTCCATGTCTTCAGAGCTAATAATGCCAGAGAATTCCGGTCTCAGGAGAAGAAAGATTCCGCCGGTGGCCGTGGCGGCGCTCATCTCGGCCCTCTTCTTTATCTTCGGTATATTTACCCTGGATGACTTCGGTATCACCTGGGATGAACCGGTCCACTTTGCCTCCGGGGACCTCTATCTGGATAAGATCCTGGATCGGGATCAGCCGGTCACCTTCACCGACTCCGATTTTGAAGGTTCCATGCAGTATTACGGTCCCGTCTTTGATATCTGGGGCGCCCTCAACCACCGTCTTCTAACTGAGAACCTTGGCCTTCTCGCGGAAGATAATGCCCGCCATCTCCATCTCCTCCTCACTTCGGCTCTGACGGTCTTCTTCACCTATCTCCTGGTTCAGAGAGCAATCTCAACACGAGTGGCGGTCTTCGCCGTCCTCTTCCTGACCGCCTTTCCCAGATTTATAGGCCACTCTTTCAATAACCCGAAAGACATCCCGCTTACCTTTATCTTCGTCATCACGATCTATCTCTTCTATCTTCGTCTGACGACCGGAAAGAAGAGATTCAGTCTCCTGCTCATGATCGCCGGGGGAGTCGGTTTTGCCACCAGGATACAGTACTTTTTAGTCCCTGTAGTGATAATATCATATATAATAGTATATATATGTATAAACTACAAAACAAGACAATCAATATTATATTATTTTATATCTTTCTGGGACTTACCTTGTGTTATAATTCTCAGTTTTTCAGCAGGGATGCTCTTTTGGCCCTATCTCTGGACGGATCCGCTGCTGAAGTTGCGTAATCTGCTGGAATTTTATCTCTATCACAGAACCCAAGCCCGGCTATTAATCAGATACTGCGGGAGTGATTATGTACCGGGGCTCAACCTGCCCTGGCACTATGCCCCGGTAATGCTGGCGATAACCACGCCTCTGATAACGCTCGGAAACTTTCTCTTCGGATGCGTATGCGTCTTTATGTCATGGATCAAGGCTCGTGTAAAGAGAACAGAGACACCGGCAGTGAGATATTTCTATCTCCTCCTCCTCTTATGGATTGTTATCGGGATATTACCGTTCATATTGCCCGGCCAGAGGGTATATGGCGGGATAAGGCATTTCCTCTTTATCACCCCGGTGGTCTGCGTTATCGCCGGGATCGGACTTGACCGCTTGACCACGATCATGGAGAGAAAGATCAAGAGATGGTCATATCTCGTAATATCTTTGATCTTCTTGCTTCTCTTTATCTCGGTCTATTCGTATCATCCTTATTACACGGTATATTACAATTCACTGGTTGGTGGACCCAAGGGCGCGTATAATCGTTTCAGCCTGGAGAACTGGGGCAATGCCTACAAAGGCCCCTGCCGGTGGTTGAATAAGAACAGCCCCCGTGGCGCGAGGGTTCTGGCACTGGTTGCTCCCCATATCCCCCGCTATTATCTCCGTCCGGACATCCGTCTCCTGGGACCGGAGTACGCGAATAAGTCGGGAGTGGGGTATGATTACAGCGTATATATCTTAAGGAATGAGGATCTTCTCCTGCTGAAAGATAGACGGCCGGTTTTCAGTCTCACGATTAAAGGGCAGCCGATCTGCAATGTGCACAGATGGTGAAATAGAGAAATGAAAACTTCATCTCCGGCATCGGGAACACTTTACCCGGTAGGAACACCGATCGGAAATCTGGAGGATATCACGCTCCGGGCTCTCAGAATCCTCAAGGAGGTTGACTGCATAGCCGCCGAGGACACCCGAACCGCCCGAAAGCTTCTGAACCGGTACGAAATTCACACCCCGACTATCAGCTACTATGATGCCCGGGAGAGACGGAAGAGCGGGATAATCGTAGGCCGACTCAAGGCCGGAGAGAGTGTGGCTCTGATATCAGAGGCCGGGCTGCCCGGGATCTCGGACCCGGGGTACAGGCTGATCAATGAAGCGATCGACGCCGGGGTGCCGGTGATACCCATACCGGGACCCACAGCGTCTTTCACCGCCCTGGTAGTATCAGGATTGCCTGCCGACCGATTTATTTTTGAGGGTTTCCTGCCGCCCGCCAAGACCGCGCGCCGGAAGAAGCTCTTCCTTCTCCAGGATGAAGAGCGGACCCTGATCTTCTACGAATCACCCCGTCGCCTGATTACAACTTTAAATGAGATGAAGGAGATCTTCGGTGACAGAAAGGTGGTAATCGCCCGGGAGCTGACCAAAAAATTCGAGGAGATTATCCGGGGGACCGTGAGTGAGGTGCTTGATCGGCTCGCGGGGAGGGAGATAAAAGGGGAGGTTGTCCTCCTGGCGGAGGGGAGGAGAGGAAAGCCGGATTGGAAGCATATCTCAGCCCCCGATCAGATCAACCTGGTAATGAAGGACCTCGGCATAATCAGGATGGAAGCCATCAAACTGGTGGCGGAACTCCGGGGCCGGTCCAAGAGTGAGATCTATCGGAGATATCATCACAAAAGCCCCTGAAGAAGTTAGCCCCGCCGTGGGCGGGGCTGCGAAACGCTCCTTGTCGTCGCGCCTGCGCGCTGTAGCGCTACGGCGCGCAAGCGCGTTTCTCCCTCCCTGCCTGCCGGCAGGCGCTATCACCCCCGCGCCGTCGCCATTCAGCCGCCGTAGCCAGGGCTACTATGGCGAAGGAGGCTAGCGGCTTTGGCGCGTCGGCGACTGGAGGAAAGCAGATCCTTTCCCCCAGACCCCCTGATCACTGCTTCGGGATTCAGAATATTTATTGTCCCGATACTTTTTATTTGAAAAGATATGAAATCCCGACTTCTGTCGGGATGGATATCGGGAAAATTCCGAAGCAGGAACCGGTATAACCCAACACCGACTGGGTGGCGTTGGGTCATGTTTGCGGGATAAAGAGGGGATCACTTCTTCACATGCGCCCGGACCGGGATCTTTATCTCTTCCTGACCCGGGGAGTCCGTCCGGATGATGATCTCTCCTTGATGGCGGCCCAGCTTGAGGTCAGGCTTCCGGCTGACCATGATATCGAATTTACGTCCCGGGTCGGTGGTGATCAACTCTACCTTGCACCAGGGAGTTGAACTCTCCACTGAGAGAATCTTGAGTTCTTCCCCGTCTTGTTTCTCCACCCCGATCTTCTTCACGATCTGTTGTTTCCGGGCATCTTCATTGAATAAAAGCATCCGGGGAGAGAACCGCACCTGACCTTCGACCCGGGCGAAGATCCGGGCGGCAAGGGAGGGGACCCGGGGGTGGTCGATCCTGACCGTCAAGGTGCCGTTGTGGCGTCCGATCGGCGCCTCGGGGGAGATGGAGACCTCAATCGATACCGGGCGACTGGGATCTTTTGCAGCTTTCTCTCCCGCTTGGTTCAATCCGGGTTCTTCATCTTCCTTGACGCGGGCCTGGAAGAGGTCGGGGTGGACGGAGAGCTCCGTGATCCGGATCGCCTCTGAATCGGGAACCAGTTTGATAACCCGGGAGGCCTTCTCTCCCCGGGTAATCTCCCCGAACTGGAGATTGCGGGGGGAGAAGTGGGCAGCCGACTTGACCGTGGCCTGCAGCTTAAGCTGTACCGTCGAATGCCGGGGATCATTGGAGGAGACATAGATTGTCTTTGACTGTTTGCCCAGGTAGCGGCGGGTGTTGAAGGTAGCTTTAATCTCACCGGTCTGACCCGGTTCGATCTCCTTGCTGGAAAGGACGGCGGCCGTGCAGCCGCAGGAAGTCTTCACCTTCTTGATGTGAAGAACGGCGTTGCCGGTATTGGTAAACGAAAACGTATGAGAAGCCTTATCTCCTTCCCATATCTCACCGACATGAAAGGTTGTCTCCTTGAACGAGATTGCCGCGGCGCTCGCCGGCGAGGATTGGGGCGTGGGTTGAGGTTGAGGCGCGGCGGTCGGAATTAGGGCAAATAAACCGACGACGGTGATTATTGAAGTGGGAACTATTCTTTTCAAAACATAAATTTCTGCTTCGGAATTTTAAAACAGCTTAAGAAAGTTTTCCTGATTTCCTAAGATATAAAGTTGTCCGAACGAAGTGAGGGCTAACCCAACTTTCCCCCATTTTGCCCAATTTTGAGGAAAAAACAACAAAAATCGAGGGAGTATTTGTCGTAACTCCTTGATTTGCAAGGCGAGAATTTTCCAGACGGCCAAATGTAGTGACCTAATTCAAAAATAGTTCTTGACGCGAATCAGCCATCTGATAAGATGGCTCGCATGTTTATTCGAGAAATCAAAACAATCAATAAAAAAACCAGAAATGTGTATATAAAACACTGCCTGGTTGAGTCCGTTCGTACACCAAAAGGCCCCCGGCAACGAACCATTATGCAACTGGGGAGAATCGATCTTCCCCGGGATCAGTGGCCGCTTCTATCGGCCGTACTGGAACGAGCACTTTCCGGACAGGCGGCATTGCCGGGAGTAGAAAGTGAGTTAGTACCCTCTGCGGTCAGGAAGACCGCGGAGAAAGCGATTACTCATTATCAATTTTCCCGGAATCGCAAAGAGGAGAGCAAGCGGCGGAAAGATCAACGCCATCTGAAAAAGATAGATCTCAATACGGCAACTACCTCCTGGCAGCGTAGTTTGGGTCCGGAGCTGGTCGGGCATCATACATATCGCAAACTACAACTTCCAGAAATCTTAAAGGAATGCAGATTCTCCGCCCGGCAGCGGTCGCTGGCGGAAGCGGTGGTGTTGGGGCGGTTAATCAAGCCCGGCAGCGATCTGTGGACCTGGCGATGGATTCGGAACAAATCCGCCATAATTGAGTTAACCGAAGTATCTCTGGAGAAGATCAAGAAAGACGCCATCTATGAGATAGCGGATCAGTTGCTAAAATATAAGGAGCCGATTGAAGAACATCTGTTCCAGCGAGAGAAGAAGATATTTCCTGATCGGGGATCGCTCTATCTTTTTGACCTGACCAATTTTTATTTTGAAGGGGAGGCGATTGGAAATATTCTGGCTCAATACGGCAAGTCCAAAGAGAAGAGAAATGACTGCCCACTGGTCTCCCTGGCTTTAATGGTTGACCGCCATGGATTCCCGGTGATCAGCCGGGTATATGAAGGCAACATTGGCGAGCCGACGACACTCAAAGATATACTGGAGGATATGGGCTTAATATCGGAAGACGGGCAGGCGGAACTCCCCGAGCTGCTCCCAACGCTGGTTATGGATTGTGGTCTGGCGACCAGTAAGAATATGGAGTTCATCCGTGGAAATAGGCTACCTTATATCGTTATCGAACGCAGCCCACGGAAGAAAGAATATGTTGAACTTTTCCGGGAATACAAAAAGACTTTTGAGCGCATTAAAAGGAAAGGTCATCGGGATGTATGGGTACAGAAAGTAGCCGGTTCGGACAAAGGTACGGTTCGAGTTTTGTGTGTAAGTGAAGGGCGAAAGCTCAAAGAGAACGGCATCGCCAGGCGATGGGAAGGGCGGGCTATTGATGACTTGAAAAAGCTTCAACGGTCCGTGGAGGGGGGTTATGTTAAAGTGACAGATAAAGTTAATCAGCGTCTGGGCCGAATTCGAGAGCGATATCCGGGGTTTGGGAAGCGTTTTGTGGCATCGATTAAAGTTACCGAGGATGGGACAAAAGCTACGAAAGTATGCTGGGAACGTTTATCCGACAACGCCGACGAAACTAAACCTGAAACAGATCCACTTCACGGCTGTTATGTTATCGAGACTCCGCATATAGAAGAAAGCGGGCGGGATATATGGAAACTTTATATGACATTGACCCGAGTAGAAGCCGCGTTCAGAAGTCTGAAGACCGATCTTGGAACACGGCCGATCCATCATCAGCTTGGTCACCGGACGGCCGCGCATCTGTTTATTTCAGTTCTGGCCTATCACTTATTGATCAGTATTGAATACCTGTTACATCAACAGGGAGACAAACGTCATTGGTCAACTATCAGGGGGGTACTGGGGACACATCAGCGCAACACGATTATTATGACTGACGAGAAAGATAACATTCATCATATCCGGCAGTCCGGCCAACCGGAATCAGTCCATCTGGACATCTATAAAAACCTTGACATAATCGACCCATTACCCCGGCATCATTACGTCATCGGTCGCAGAGTGTAGTGACCAAAAAAGGTGGTCGTTTTGTTGCAAATCAATGACTTACGTTAAATTCGGGGGAAAGTTGGG
>JAVCDH010000005.1 GCA_030765805.1 Candidatus Euphemobacter frigidus | reverse complement strand
TGACTTAAAGGCGGTTTCCGGAGAAAACCGGCGGGCGGCAAACGCAAGGGGGACGGGCCGGAGCCGGCGACGACTTACGAAGCCATAATTACAGGTTCATCGTCGGAATCCGGGAAGGGGTCATCTTCAAGCCAGGGATCGCTGCTGTTTTTGATAAATACCTCGAAGGGGGGGTCTCGGGCAGGACGGTCGGAACTGTCGGCGGACCACAGCCCCAGGTGACGGAGGATACGTTCGATTACGTCGCGTTCGTTGATCAAGGCGACAATTCTCATCTCCCGCCCGCAGTTCGGGCAGAGGAGAGGATCCGCCTCCCATACTTTCCTGATCAGCTCCCGCCATTTCTTCGAGGGGCGGCGGCGGGGCTGGTGTTCGGAGATATCGATCACCTCAACTGCCGGGGAACCTTCCCTCTCCCCGTGCTCCCCCGCCCGCTTCTCTCGTTGGCCGCGCATCTTATTGGAGTACCACCCGTAGTAGCGGACCAGCTGGAAGTTCTTGTCGGGGATATGCTGGGTGATGGCGGCAATGAAGTCGGTGGGGCTGAAGACTTCAAAGTTGCGCTTGATCTTGGGGTTCATTTCGGAACGGTAGACGATGGAGCCGCCGGGGTCAGTGACACGCATCTTCTCTGTCGAGAACGGGCTCCTGATGATGTACTGGGCGAGCCGCTCCCGGTCCTCTCCTTCATCGGGCGTCACTCGCCGGCTGCGGTGGAGATTGAAGCCGGAGTGTTTCCAGCCGCGCAACATCCGGGCCCGCTCGGGCGGAAGAAGGCCCTTTTCTTTGGAATTGGGGTCGGACCTGCGTAACTTGTTAGTAATAAACATATAACGTATATTTTATACCCTCTCACAGCGCTTAGAGGTCCAGTTTTAGGGGTAAAACTGGACCTCTAAGGAAATTTGGTTCCTATGCCCAGTGAAAGGAACAGGGTCGTGAAAGGAACAGGGTCACACCCGAATGGCACTAAGTTAAGCATGATATTTTGATTTTTGGGAAGGATTATTTCTATGAAGAAGGTTCCCCATTTGATGTCGAGGTTTAGTCAAATATTGGAAATTTTTTGGTCTTCGTTTAACTGCTCTCGGTTCTGATCGGTTGGGACGAATAGGAAGGAGATCATTAGCAAGACAATGCAACATTGCCTGGAAAACGCGCCGATAGTTCTGCTTCCGATTAATAACCGAAGATAGTGCCGGCAACCACTGACGTAATGTATCCAGCGTTCCTTTGAAACTTACTCTGAAATTATCCACAGAATAAGCCTGAGCGGTGGTCATAATTAAGACCCGGATGAGGTTGTAGGCGATGATGTGCATCAGAAGTTCTTTGTGAATCATCTGGGGTGATTTGCATCTGAGGATATCCATCCCCAGTGTGATTTTGATATCACGGAAATATAGCTCAACCGCCCATCGTCGGAAATAAAGTTCAGCCAGGTCAGTTTTTAAATATTTTTTCGCATCCAGGAGAGTGGTGACTATTACAACTATTCTGGTACGAAACCCTTTGACTGGAATATGGACCATGACTTCACGAACAGTCATAGTGGATGGTAGAGAGGCAAAAGTATCAGGCGAAATCCATCGAGGTCTTTGCGGTTTCTCCCATGTGATCAAATGATCGCGTTTTCCCAGGCGTTTCCCCTTCCGGAAGTTGGCCGAGCGAGCCCAATGCAGCCGGAAAACTGTATCGACTCCACGCATTTTGAGGGTCAACATATCTATATAAGAACAAAAGCCTCTATCTCCAATGAGAATATCGCTGGCTTTTAAACAATCAAATAGCTTTCGAAATAAAGTCCGTTCGTTGTCATGCAAATTCCCTTTGGCAAAAGTATGTAATGCTCCCGATATGAGGGAGAACATGGCTACAAGTCTCAAGACTGGAAATCCACAACCAGATTTTTGCACGGAAGGTTGAGGATAAATCTTCTGATTCGCTCTGGTATCAGGCATGGAGATCCCGGTTCCATCGACAACGTGAACATTTCTGCCGTGCCATAATTGAGCAGACTTAATTTGTTTTTCGAGTTGCACGTTTACGTATTCATTGGTCGTCGCTAAAACTTTTTCAGGGAGTCGTTGCCGGGCCTGACAATAAGCGCTGGTATTTACGGAAAACTTTTTTTGACCTTTCAGCGCGGATAAAGCCAACAACTTTCGCAATGCTTCCCGGCAGGAAGTTTTTGGATTTAATGCTTGCGACAGGAATGCCCAGAACGTCGTCAGCGGAGTGAAGATACGTAATCTGCCTCGCTCTTTAAGACTGCCCTCCAGAATATATTCTTGAGGGATGTATTCGCCAAACATACGGGACAATTCCGAGAGGGAGTTCCCTGCCATTTGTGAATAATAACGCTTAACCCGCCCATGAACTGGTAGACGAAAATAATGTGCCATTCAACACCTCCTGAAGTAATAGTTGACCACGATTAATATTACCAGTATATATACTGATAATATTAACACAAAGAAAAAAGGCCGGGAGCTTCGGCCTCTTTCCTTTGCATCTGTTACTCTCAGGTGGTTTAATTATGGCATATATGAATACAGATAAAAAAGTTGAGCAATTGTATAATCAATATCATGCATTGAGAACCAGACTCTCAGAAGTCGGTCTCATCTGCCAGGGGAGTGCCCTGAAGCGGACTTATCATCGCGATACCAAAGGGCAGACAACCGAATATGGACCCTATTATTCGTGGACGCGGAAAATCAACAATAAGACAGTTACGGTAGCTTTATCCAGACCACAGCACGGACTTCTTTCAAAAGCTATTGCCAATCAGAGAGAATTGGAATCATTGCTTCGAAAAATGCGCACCGTATCTGAAAAAATCGTACTCCTGCAAGCCCCCGGAGTTGCATCTCGCAAGAAGCGAAAAACCGGTGTATTATAGCTTAACTTAGTGCCATTCGGGTCACACCCCAATTAATGAGCCTGTGAAGTAGCTGCTCTTGAATTTAAGTTCTAAAAAAACCTCCCTACCCGGGAGGTTTTTTTATTGTCCGGACCGGCTCTTAATGGGTACACTATTTATTCGGTTATTGGTCTTTTTTACTGATTCGGTAGGCCTGAAGAAACGGCTAATAAAGGGCTAAAAGGCCTATCAATTGACTAAATTGACCAATGATTGACTAATGATTGACTAAAAATGCAAAAATACGTATTCAAAGCCGCAGAAGACACCATAAAGACGCCATAAAGGAGCCAATAAAAAAAAGACCTCACAAAATAAAAAAACTAATTGGCCGTTTAAAATCCAACAATTGAATATATCGGACATAACAGATATTTAACGGACATTTATCGGACAAACACGACATAAACCCGACAATTCAGGGAATCTGGCGGATAAATGGCGGAAATGTCGGATATATGTTGGATATATGGCGGATATATGGCGGAAAAACGCCGGTAGAAACGCGGGTAGAAACGCCGGTAAAAACGCCGGAGCAAATTATCCAGATACTATGGCAAGCTCAAATCGAAGACGTGAAGAGTTTGTGAGATAGCTGATGAATACTGAAGAACTTCGTGTAAAGTTCGAAGAACTTTTTAAACTACCATCAGAGACGGAATGGGTGGAGTTCAAGACAGCTACGAATGCCATTCATTTCAACGAATTGGGAAAGTATTTTTCGGCGCTCAGCAATGAAGCGAATCTGAAGAGTCGGCAGTGGGGCTGGCTGGTACTGGGAGTCAAAGAGAGTCCTCGGGAGATTATCGGGACGAATTATCGTAAAAAGCGGCAGGATTTGGATGAGCTTTTGCTGGATAAGCTGTCGGATGTACTGACCAAGAAGCAAAAGAAGACTTTTGTCACTAATCTCTTGCAGGAAATGCGCCGCGAAGATCAGTCCATTGAGTCTATGGGTGCCACCCGGTCGGCCCGGTGGATATTACATAATCTAAATACAAAAAATGAATTTTAGGCAATGATTTATGTAATCCGAAAACGAGGGCAAATCCATAATACCCGCTATTTTAACAAGTTGCGATTACATAATTCCCATAGAGATACGTTGTTATGAAGATTAAATTCAACCCAATCTTGACTTCCAACAGGAAGCCACCGCTTCCATCTTGGACCTCTTCGACGGCCAGGAAATTTTCAAGGCTCTCAAACGGCTCAAAGGATTAAATATGGATAAACAACAGGCACAACAGATTATCAAAGATACCTTTGAAAGCTCATTTGACAAGAGCCGTTTTACCGGATTTATCAGAAACCTTCTCAATAAAATTGAAGATGCTCCATTCACCTACCGGAGGAATTACATCTCCGATATCTATAAACAATATATCAAGATACGGGAGCATATCGGTAAATCCAGCGATGGGGAGAACCACATTGATATCCTGGTTATAACCCTTCGGAAAGATACAGTTATCAGATATTAACTTGACATATATGGCTATTCTATTGTCTCCATTCTCAGGATTTGAACTCATATGTGCCACGTGGCACATATTTGTGTCTAAAAAAGAATATCCCGGTCTTAAGGAACTGAAGAAAATCAGTTCCGGGAATCGATTAATTCTTCCAGGCCCAATTCTCTCAGAGCGAAATCGATATTGATATCAAATCCCTTCTTCCGGTTCATCGATTCGATACCATTGAGATGCTCTTTCATTAATTCCAGCAGGAGCGGGCGGCTCTCCGGATCGGCCGCCGCCTGGCGGGGGGTTAAGCCGTTTAACGCGGGGACCTCTTCATCAGGGAATTTGATATATTTGTCTCGGTAAAAATTTTTCATGAGTTCCGCCTCTATCTCCGGCGGTATCTCTTTTTGAGAAGGGGGAGGGTGTCGCTCCGACCTTTCAGGCCCATTGATATCTTTCTCCGCCATCTGACGGGCAAGGTCGATTATCCTTTCTCTCCGAAGGGCGCAGGGTCAAACCCGGACTATTGACTGGGAGCACCATTCCGCCCGTCGAGAACAACCAACTTTCAAGTTCGAATCGGGCCATTCCGCCCGTCGGGAATATCACGAAATTCGGGGGACACAATACATAATTATTAATTGAGTATAGTGTCCCCCGGAATATTATTAGGATAAAGCAGTTTTTGAAATGGACTTTTTCCTGCCGGCTGCTGAGATATTTTTTATTCTTCGGCGAATAATGGATATTGTAGAGGAAAAATTCGATAGTCCTGAATCAGGATGGTAAATCAGCACCATAATAGACCGGCTGGATAAAACCGGCCATTCGGGAGGCTAAAATGGAAACGCTGGAGACAATCCCCCTCGACGCGATCATCATCCCCAAAAATCAAACCTCTTTTAGGGAGCGAGATCTTGATCGCTGATCTGGTCAGCAAGAGCAAATTGACCATCAACTATACCAACCTGACCCGGGTAAAAGAGCTTATAAAACTTATAAATGCCTTGATGGAAAGTGGTGCACTGCGCACCACTTTGGCGGAATACCATAAACAGCAATAACTTACAACCACTCCGCGCCCAAAATCCGCAAAAATACATGGACAAACCGATAATCTAACCCCAGTCGAAAAAACCATGGTCAGCCCGTCGACTATTGACAGATAAGCACGGAAAAATTCCGGGACGGACCGAATTCCGAAGCAAAGTGGACACCCAAATCGGGCTAAAGTGGACAGTGATTCCGGGGCAAAGTAGCCATCTATTCCGGTTTCAATAATTCGGGGTCAGACTTGACTTTTGACTTTAGAGAACACTCTCCCCGATGCACAATTTAAAAATTCTCCGCCTTCTTCATATTATGGATTAAATAATTTTATTTTTTTCCTTGCAATATTCGCGATTCGCGAATAGCGTATGCATATGAATCTTAAACCACAAGATATTGTTGTATTACTGAAGCTTCTTGTATCGAGCAAAGATAGTTACTCGAAATTAGCTGACGATCTTTTTATGAGTCCTTCCGAGGTTCATGCCGCGGTTAAGCGTGCGGCTCTGGCAGGGTTGATAGATCGATCATCAAAGCAGGTAAAACGAGTGGCCCTGGCTGAGTTTCTTATTCATGGGTTAAAATATGCCTTCCCGCCTATCTATGGCACGATTACGCGAGGTATACCAACCGCCCATGCCGCTCCACCACTTGTGGATATGATATCCGGCACTGATGGTCTTCCTCCCGTATGGCCTTCACCGGAAGGAACCGTACGCGGGTATGAATTAAAACCATTGTATCGTAATGTTACCCAGGCGGTCCGGAATGACCAAATGCTCTATGAATTGCTTGCATTGATCGACGCTATTAGAGCAGGTCGCGCTCGAGAACGAGCACTGGCAAAAGCTGAACTCAATAAGAGACTAAGCCAAAAGTGAAGACCGTGGATCTTAGAACTTTAGCTCATGTTGCCCGGAGATTCCACCCTCTTAATGAAAAATTCGCATTCATAGGTGGAGCTATTATCCCTCTTCTCTTAGACGAACCATTGGTTACGGCAATCCGTCCTACCAAAGACATTGATATTATAATCGAGATTGTTTCACGATTGGATTATTTCAGTTTTGAAGAACGGGTGAGAGCTCTTGGTTTTAAGCACGATATGTCGGAAGGCGCCCCGAAGTGCCGATGGATTGTTGATGGTATAGTAGTTGATGTGATGCCGGTGAGCGGGGAAGCCGCTGAATGGCGGTCAAAATGGTTCCCTGAAGCATTAGCTACCTCGGTGAAAGTTGAATTAAATGAGGAAGTGACAGCTAATGTCATCACTGCGCCGTTATTTATCGCCACTAAACTTGATGCTTTTTTTGATAGGGGTCACAAGGACTATTATGCGAGTCCTGATCTTGAAGATATTATAACCGTTCTTGACGGGAGATCGTCTATATTCAGGGAAATTAATGATTTGCCTCTTCCACTTCATTCCTACCTATCCAACCAATTCGCTGAGCTGATTAAAGATCCAGCTTTTATAGAATGTCTTCCGGGCCATCTCTTGCCGGATACCGCGAATCAGGAAAGACTTCCACTTCTTCTTGAACTTCTTTACCGACTTTCGGCTATCCAGGAATGAGGAGCAGTTTCTGGATGTCAAGTCATTGAGGAATTAGGATTACTCTGGCCATGGGGAATTATATCAAAGTGGCAGCAAGGCAATAAATCTCAACGTTATTTCGGCCCCGCTGCTCCCAATCCCAAAGGCGAATTGCTCGCGATCCTGGGATCAATCGGAAGACTGTAGGCCGGAATATTTTGATCCAAAACAAAACAAAGTATCCGGTGAGTGATTCCGGTGAAGAAGAAGCTCCGTGTATATGACCTTCCTGTCGGCTGTTTTGCCTGACACCCCGGAAGGTCATCCCGGAAGTCATTTGTGTACTTTGTAAAGTAATCATTAAGCGATTCGTCGGAATCGTAAAGGCTGGTCCCCACATTACTAACATAAAGATATTACCTATTCATATGATGAATTTGGCTATTCGTCCGATTAAAAATTGACCACAATAAAAAAGTATCGGGCTATTCTTTGACTTCTGATGCCAACTGCCCGTGAATTTATTTCCGGGAATCGATTAATTCTTCCAGGCCTAATTCTCTCAGAGCGAAATCGATATTGATATCAAATCCTTTCTTCCGGTTCATCGATTCGATACCATTGAGATGTTCTTTTATTAATTCCAGCAGGAGCGGGCGGCTATCCGGATCGGCCGCCGCCTGGCGGGGGGTTAAGCCGTTTAACGCGGGGACCTCTTCATCAGGGAATTTGATGTATTTGTCTCGGTAAAAATTTTTCAGGAGCTCCGCTTCTACTTCCGGCGGTATTTCTTTTTGAGATGGGGAAGGTTGTCGCTCCGACCTTTCAGGCCCATTGATATCTTTCTCCGCTATCTGACGGGCAAGGTCGATTATCCTTTCTCTCTGGAAATTAATTTTATTTCGGAAATATTTGGTCAGCATCTTCCGGGCGAATTCATATGTCTGCTTGGTTAACGTTTCCAGGATCAGGGAGTTATCACTGATTTTCAGGTTTCCGATCATCCCGACCTGACCGCTCCCCGGCTCATGGCGGAAACTTTCCGGCATCTCCTTTTCCAGTTCCCGGGATTCACCGGTTCGGTGCCAGACATAGTAATCAGTTCCGGGCGGGTCTCCCTCTTCCGGTTCTTGATCCGTCCACTCAAAATCGGGTTTTGACTCCAGGATTTCTTCTATTTCTTTCCGGGGCACCTTCAGGGTATATTCGGCGACGCATTGATGGGTGTCCATGTTTTTAAAAATTGCCCGCATCTTCTCTCTCGGCATATTCCAGATAAGTTCGATAAGATCGGCCAGATTGGCGGCCATATATGATTTCAAGGTTTCTTCATCGGTCCGGCCGGTATCAAGCTCGCATCGGGTAAGTATTTCATTGATGAAGTCCCTCCGGATGATCGGAGGAAGTATAAACTGGAGAATCCCCGGCCGGCTGAAATTAGGGTAGTGGGTCAGCCACCCAAAGAGGCGGGTAAATCTGACCGCCCGGGGCGCGGTAGAACGATCCAGTAGTATAAACGGTTTTTGCTCCGGATCGAAAAGGTCGATACATTCCATCCTCTGGTGATCCAGTATCTTCTGAATCTCGATAATGGTGACAAAGGATTTGCCGCGATATTTCATCATCAGGGCTTCCCCGCGATCAAGGCCTTCCCAATCTTTCTCTTCCCATCTCTGGGCCAGGGTGCGCCCCTCCTCATCTCTTTCAACCATTAGGAGGTGATAAATCGCTGTATTAAAGCAAAACTCCAGATCAAGCTCATCAGTCTTGTTTTTATCTGAAAATAGTTCCATTATTTCTTTGAAGTGATCTGAACCGGATTCAGAGATCACTCTCTCGGCCAATTTGGGGATTATTGTTCCATCGAGTTGCAGCCATAAATTATAGCCGGGGACGGCAAAGGGGAAAAATCGGCACCGGGAAGAACATTCAATCTTGATACCTCTTTCAGCCCCACAGCACACTGAACATATAAAATCATCTAAAGACAGGCAATACCGCTTGGCCCGTTTTCCGCAGATTATGCATTTGTTTTTTGAACTCATAAAAACCTCGTTTTAACCATGTTTCGTCTCTCCGATTGATTCAATCGGAGAACAATAATTTTTCCTTCGGAAAATTATTCTGTCTTCATTTCTATGTTATTGCGTTGGCAGCAAACATTATATAAATACAGCTATTATTCTGGAAATGTAATAAAAAATTTCGCTATAATCAAAGCCGCATCTTCAGTTAATGAACAATCCCGGCAGAATTTATTATGGCAAATTCAGATAAGAAAGAAGGAAAGCCCGAACTTCCGCAGATCAGCGAACAGAAAATCCGCTCCCTGGCTGATTACCCCGCGATCTACGAACGCGGAGAGGACTATTGTGAAATGGGCTTTGTTAAGGAGGTCGATTTTAAAGATGGTCTGCTGACGGCTAAAGTAATGGGGAGTATGGGTAACTATATCGTTAAGCTGTACTGGGAGGCGGATAATCTGACCAGGACAGTCTGCAACTGCCCCTATGACGGGATTATCTGCAAGCATATTATAGCAGTGCTCCTCTCGCTCAATAAGAAAATGCCGGAGGTCATGGAAGATATTGCCGAGAAAAATAAAGAGCAGAAGGAGCTGGAGAAGCTGTTATCCGATCTCTCCAAGGCACAGCTGCTGAAGATAATCGCGGTGACCGCCCGGGTTGTTCCTGCCGCATCGGCTCAGATTTTAAAACTGGCCGACGCGATGGGGATCGGCGGCGCGGAAAAGATTGAAGAACTGGCCCTGGAGAGGGCTGACGACTATCTGGAGCGGATTGAGGAGATTGTTTCCGAGTTTAATGAGTATGGAGGGGGGCCGGATGATGAGGAATACCGGTGCTATGAACTCATGGAAGATCTGGAAAACCTCCTCAATGAAAAACCTGTTCCCTCCCGGGAGCGGGAGGAGATCATTTCTTTTTGTAGTAAATATATCCAGGCGGGAAATTCCGGTTTCGACGATTCGCTGCTTGATCTGGCTTTTACCGCCGCCTGTGAAGAAAAGCACTGGAAGCTGTTGATCCGGGGCCTGGAGCCGCGGGCAAAGTCGGGAGGTTCTTCGTATTATCGAGATATTATTCTTACTATATACCGGAAACAATTGGGTGATGAGAAATCTTATTTAGAAGGTCGGGCGAATGCCCTGCATTACGGAGCCGATTATCTTGATCTGGCCGAATATTGGAGCGGAAAAAAAGATCTTACAAAAGCGATAGAGATTGCCGAAGAAGGCCTGAAAAAGGGGCAGGGACGCCTGACGGGGTTGAGGGAGTTTTTAATGGCTGCCTATAAAGGCAGGGGAGAAACTGCCTGCTCCTTTGAAATGATGATACAACTCTGGGAGGAAAATCCGTCTCTGAAAGGATATAAAGAGATCAAGAAGAATTCTTCCAATAATGAGTGGCCGGCTATCGAAGAACGGCTGCTCAAAACTATTTATGATGATAGAACGGGTAATTCCCAGATAATAGAAATCAGGCTGTTTCGAAAAGACTATGATAGCGTTCTAAAGTACTTTCGGGAAATAGTTGATTCCTGGTATTACGGTGCCTGGGACTCCCCGAACTATGAATGGGCTAAAAAATTATTTGCCTTCTATCCCGAGGAGATCATCGAATGCTATCGGAAGTTAATAGAGCAGGCGATTGCGGGAAAGAAACGAAAATCCTACCGGACCGGTGCCGCTTTTGCTCGGAAGTTGGAAAATTTCTGGAAACAGAGGCCGGAGGGAACCAAAAAATGGAAGGAATTTATCTTGAATATCAGAAAAAAGTATACCCGGTCTCCGGCACTGCTCGATGAGTTCTCATCCTTATAAATATACCGGATATTTTTCTGTAACGATGTATGATGAGGGGTTGAGCGTGAGACTGCCATGATGAGAAAGTTAGGGATTTTAATCCTGGACGGAGTTCTGAGTTCCTTCCGGTCGAAGAAAGCGATTCTCTTCCTCGTCCTCTACCTGGGGACGTTCTTCATCTTCTGCTACGGGTTTATCAAGGTGGAGGAGAAGATCGTCCACGAGCTTGAGAAACAAGGGATCAACGAGACTTCCCGGAAGGCACTCTCCAGCGCCGTTAAAAAGATCCTGCGGGAGAAGAACGACGAGCTGGTCGTCGACTTTCTCCTCACGGTACCCTACTTCAACACGGCGCTCTTTGTTCTCAGCATCTTCTGTACGCCCCTGCTGATCCTGCTTCTGAGGTATGATGTCCCGGCCCGGGAGATCTACGATGGGACCCTCCGGTTCCTTACCTTCCGGGTCTCCCGGGGTATCTTTATTCTGGCCAGATTTCTGGGTGGAGTCATAGAGTTCGCTCTCATCACCCTGGCGGCGCACTGCGTGGCCATCCTGTGGGTGAAGGCGAAGGTCCCCCTCTTCCCGGCGGGGGAGAGCTTCCGGGCCGGGTTTGTCTTCTGGCTGAGGCTTCAGTTCTTCTTCTCCGTCTTCATTGCTTTCGCGCTCCTCGTCTCGGTAATCGTCAAGAAGCCCTTTCTGGCGCTTCTCGTCGCCGTCCTCGGCATCCTCATTCTCTTTATGATCCCCATCTGGATCGACTATATTTCACCCTTTGATATCGAGTATATCGGAGGCCTCTTCTACAGCCCATCCCCCCGGCTCTACTACACCCTGGGGGCGTACCTCGGATTCACCGTTCTTTTTTTAGGGTGTGCCGCGGCCGTATTCCAGCGCAAGAATCTGTGATGAACGCGATCGAAATTACAAATCTGATTAAATATTACGGGAGAAAGCAGGTTCTCCGCGGCCTGAAGATGAACGTTCCCGCCGGGACGGTATACGGATTTCTGGGTGTGAACGGAGCGGGAAAGACGACGACGCTGGGGATAGTGTCCGGTTTCCTTCCTCTCAACAGCGGCGCGTTCTCCGTCCGGGGGACGCTCTCATCGCTTCCTCAGGACGCGGCGCTCTGCCCGGATCGGCGTATCTTGAGCCAGCTGAAGCTGCTGGTGCGGTTGAGCGGGGTAAAGGGAAGGTTTGCCCTGGAGGAGGCCCGCCGGGTCCTGGACCTCGTCGGCCTGGGCGAATACGGCCGATCGACCCCGAAGAAGCTCTCTCACGGGATGCGGAAACGCCTTGCCGTGGCCCAGGCCCTCCTCGGGGAGCCCGACATTCTTCTCTTCGACGAACCGACCTCGGGGCTTGACCCTAAAAACTCGGCCGAGCTGAGAAGACTGATTGTCCGGTTGGGCCGGGAGAAGACGGTCGTGGTGAGTTCACACCTTCTCCCCGAAGTAGAGGAGATCTGCAGCCATGTGGGGGTGATCCATGACGGCAAAATGGTCTTTGAGGGGCCGGTGTCGGAACTCATCGGGACCCGCTCGCACGTCAAGTACCGCCTTTCGAAGAGCGTCGACCCGGAGATCCTCGACGGGATCCGGACCATCCGGGCAAAAGAGTTCGACGAGGCGGAGCTGCTCCTCTCGGTATCGTTCGACGAGACCCGGGCTGGTGTTGAGGAGATAAATGAGAAGGTCCTCGCAATCCTTTGCGACCATCGAATCGGGGTCAGAGAGATTACCCTCGGGCGGAGCCTGGAGGATGAATTTCTTAGGCTCCTCCGTTAAAATTACTTTCTCTCCCCGCTTTTTTTATCTTTTTCTCTTCTTCCCTTGACATCCGGCATTTTTTGTGCGACTATACATATGCCGAACGGAAGAGCAGAAAGGCCTGCTGCCCCCTGGGTATTAATACCCTTGGCTATGAGGATGTGGCCGACCTCCCGTTCGGTTTTTCCTTTGCTGGAAAAATCAGGGTCAAGTCGGGATTTTCCGCCCGGCGGCGCGGTAGATCTTTATGATCCCCTCCCAGGTGGGGGTCTTGACGTTTGACCGGAAGCAGTTATCCTTCCTGGCCATCCCGGCCATGGTGTCGAAGTCTTCTTCCCCGGACAGGAGCAGCCGTAGCGCTGCCTCGTGGCCGCCCGCCTGCCCCTGGTATAGTAGGTTTCCAGAAGTTAAATCATTCGAATGGGAAGATAAAACGTATATTTTATGGTATAATATAAGTAATAGAATAAGAAGTTTACCAATGAGCCCGGCTAAAAAATATCAGTCTTTACTTTTTCCATCCGGACCTGAGAATGCTATCCGGGGGTTTTTCGGTCTTCGGGAGAAGAGGGGAAAGATCGCCGCGATTTTGTTTCCGGTCTTCATCGGCTCGGTAATTCTCCTTCCTCCCGGAATGGCCGGGGACGTCTCCTTCCATGCGCATTATAACCTTGATTATCGCACTGTCGAAGGGGTGGAGCCGAGTCGGGCTGAAGGACTATCCCTGACGGACGGGGTTGTCAGCATCCCAACCGGTGAGCCGGTTCGGGGGGTGCTGGTCGACGAAGGGGACTGGATGGAATACGATTTCCCCCCAGGATTCAATCTGGAGGAGGGGACGGTCGAGTTCTGGTTTCAGCCGCACTGGAACTCCGGGGAGCATCCGCAGGAGACCTTTAGCTTCTTGCGGACCCGGCCCTTTCATGGCAACGGTTTCTGTATGAGCAAGGATGGCGCGAACAATTATCGCTTCTTCATCTCCTCGCCGACGGGCGAATCCGGTGTGGCCTACGGGGTCGGGAGTCAGCTCAAAGAGAATAACTGGTATTACATGACGGCGACCTGGAACCCGGATGAGATTTGCCTTTATCTGAATGGAGAACCGGTTGACAGTGAGGGGGAGAATAAAAACCGGCCCACGGCGGCTCCTCAGATACTCTGCATCGGCCATTCGGAATCGGGAGGGCAGGAGGTGAAGGGAGTCATCGATGAGTTTAAGATAAGTTCCTTCGCCAAAAGTAGAGATGAAATCCGCCTCTCCATGATGGAAGATCTTGCGTATACCTCCATCAAGGCGCGGCCCCTCCCGGTTATCCGGCCCGGGGAGTCTCGCCCTCTTACCGCGATGGCGTATTCTCCCGCATTGGGTTACTGGCTCTATGTTGTCCGCGGGGCGGAGTGGCTCATCGATGACCCGTCCATCGCGGCAGTCGACCCGGAGGATAATCTTACCGGCCTTAATGTTGGCGAGACCAGCCTCCGCGCTGCTTTTTCCGGCCAGACCAGTCCGCCGGTGACGGTCCGGGTTAACGTCCGGAACCGGGCCGTCTTCCTTATTGACCGCACCGTCTATCCCGATATTGCCGAACTCGTCGTCCGTTATAAGGCCGACGTCGAGAACGCGCTCCCCTTTGAACTGATCATCGACTCCGACCGTGATCTGGAAGCCATGACGCCGGAGGCGCTTCGCGGGATTCTCCAGGATTACCATTACCGGGAAGGTGTCGAGGGGGCCGTTCTGGCCGGCCACGTTCCGTACGCTCTCTGGGAAGAAGGGTGGACGGACTGGTATACGCAGTCACGGGGGGTTGCCTGTGTGTTGTACTATGAAGATCTTGATGGCGAGTTTACCGATGAGACTTCGCCGGAGAACCCCGCCTTCACTAACCTGGAAACAGCCGAGAGTTTCCCCGGGCCGGAGATCTGGACCGGCTGGATGTATCCCAACGCCATCGATCCGGCGGAAGACGCGGTCAAGCTCAGCCACCTCCTCAACAAGACGCACGCTTATTATTCGGGAGAGGTGGTGGGAGAGAAAGTGGCGGTCGAGATGTCCCATCACGACGAACACTGGGGGATCGCCAACTTCAACCTCCCCTCCCTGGCTCCGGAAGACGGCTCGTTCTTCCCGGCATCCGATGTCGAGCATTACGGCCTGATGACCGACATCGAAGGAAACCCGGTTCCGACCCGTCCCCTCAAGCGGCACCTGGTCAACCCTCCCGATATCCCGATCGAGCTTCACCGGGAACTTTTTGAAGAGCTGTGGGATACCCGCGACTACCTCGTTCATCACCTCCATTGTCACGGTCACGCCTACCTGCTCTGGCTGCCGCAGACCGTGCCGGATCCCCGCGAGGGCATTACCCGCGATTTCTTCGACACACTGAACCGGGGCCCTCTGCTCTTCTGCGTGACCGCCTGCTCGAACGGGGTCTTCAATCACCGCCCGCATGATTCGGTGATCTTGGCCGCCCCCTTCAGCCCGGCAAATACGATAACCGCCCATGGCTTTGTCACCGGCCCCAACTTCAGCCGGGATTTCGCGGTATTCTTCGATTCACTGGCTCGGGGCCGGACGGTTGGCCGGGCGCACTACGATGCCATGATGGTGGAACCGGTAAGCAGTTCCCCCCGGATACCGATCGTGGTGGGGGATCCTTTCCTGACCATCAATCCATATGAACCTTCGCCCCTGCCTTTCGAACAGTACCGGGAGATGGGGGACTATAATGGGGACGGCATCTCCGACATCGGAATCTTCCGGAATTCATCCGGTCTCTGGGCGGTGCGCGATATTACCCGGTGTTACTTCGGACAAGAGGGTGATCTTCCCGTTTCCGGTGATTATAACGGGGATGCGACGACAGAGATTGGGATATTCAGTCCCTCCGGGTGCTTTTGGGCGATCCGGGGTCTGACCAGATTTTACTTCGGAGGCGAGGAGGACACCCCGGTTCCGGCCGACTACAATGGTGACGGATACTGCGATCCGGGGATCTTCCGATCCACTTCAGGCCTCTGGGCGATTCGGGGGGTGACGAGGATCTACTTCGGGGCATTGGGAGATAGACCGGTTCCGGGGTATTATGACGGGAATACCTCGAAGGATATAGGGATATTCAGGAGTTTGTCCGGTCTCTGGGCAATCAGGGGTGTCAGCCGGATCTACTTCGGTTCATCCTTGGACAACGTGGTCCCCGGCGACTACGATGGTAACGGTACCTGGGAAGCGGGGATCTTCCGATCATCATCTGGATTATGGGCCATCAGGGGAATAACCCGGAGTTATTTCGGGAGCACGGACGATAGGCCGGTCCCCGCTGATTATGATGGAGACTCAAGCGACGACATAGGAATCTTCCGCGATTTTCCGGGGCTATGGGCTATACGGAACCTCTCTCGGGTGTACTTCGGCAGCTCAGGCGACATTCCGGTCACCCGCTGATTACTATATCTTCTGGGGTCGGACCTACCCAACTAATTGAATATTAAGAGGTTGCCTAAAAATACCCCCCTGTTTTAGGGCGTAGAGTCCCATTTTTAGGCTCAAAATTGATGCTTCCCGACATCAAACATAAAATCGGCCCCTGCCGTTTCATGCGGCACGGGAGAAAATTGAAGCGGAATAGCCGGTGAACTTATTCACACATGACATGAACTCACGGGGGCCTTCCGGGTTGGATAAGTTCCGGTGGTTAGCCGATGAACTGATCCACCTGCCACATAAAGCAGCGATTTTAAGAGGATGGTTTATTGGACTTTGGTGACTTGAAAAATAAAGATATCATCTATTTGAAGCGAAAATCAAGTTTATAGTTATAGAGCCACGGGATAGCTGGATTGACACCTT
>JAVCDH010000037.1 GCA_030765805.1 Candidatus Euphemobacter frigidus | reverse complement strand
CGGGCTCGCTGGGTACATGGTTTACCCCTTGATCTAATAAAGGTAATAAAGAACATAAATCAAGCGGTGGCAAGATCAAAATTCGGGGATTAAGTTTTGGTGCTTTTTCAGTAAGAAGTGTCAAAGGTGATTTTTTGCCCCGTGAGCCATTTTTACGCGCGAGATTATAGTAATGCTGGTAAGTAGTGATCTTTGAAAAGAAGTCTTTACGATTACGGAAATTTTCTATATCGAAGAACTCCGGTTCTATGGTGGAGTGAACCGATTCTACATCAGCATTGGCGTTACAGCAGCCTGGCGGAATGTATACATGACGCGCCTTGAAACATTTTTCAATGGCATGGATGAAACCTTTCGCTTCTTCATTCAGGTGTCCACCGTCGAATTCTGAACCGTTATCGGACTGAATAACGACTTCTGTCAGATCAACGCCATACTTTTTCAGGTGTTCAAGAAGCCTTTTGGCAGTCAGTATGGCGTAGGTCTTCGAGATTTCATCTGCGTAGGTGAGGAATTGTGCGCCGGTTGAGAGTTCGCGTATTGTGTATTGGAAGCGAGGTAGTCCCATAAACTGCATAAAAGGCCAATAGTGGGGTAAGTCAGTAAGATATTTGACATCAATCTGGAAGTGGGTAAAAGGCTTATAAGCGGCTTTGATGTGGCGCAGGTCGTTCTTTTTTTGGTGCTTTTTCTTTTTGATCCGGGTTTTGCAGTTCTGTCGAATAACCCGGGCGATGGAGTTAACCCCCCAGGGGAGATCAAATTCATCCTTGAGGTGTTCAGCCCCAAAGCCAGGGAGGCGCTTGCGTAGTGTGGTGATCGTATCTTCGGCCTCTTTTGGAAGCTTATGGGGACAGCTATGAGGAGCACGACTACGGTCACGCAAACCTGCTGAGCCTTCATCCTCGAATCGATCACGCCATTTGCGGACTGAGGGAGCGGATGTTTTATAAATTCGGGCAGTCGGTTTCACTCCCAGGGTAATGGCGGAATGAACCATATGAAGTCGATAATCAAAAATGTGGTTTTTCGAACGAATCATGGTATAGTAATCAGTGGGATACATAGGCGCCTCCTTCCGTTTTTGGTGAAGAAAAACGAAAGTATAACATGAGGAAATGCCATGTATCCCTCTTTTTTTAGGTCAACCAAAACCATTACCCGGGGAGAGAAAACGTCTCCTGGGGCGTCTGGTGAGGTTGTTTTTGATTGAATCATGGTTCAGTAGTCCGTTTTACCCCGGAGGAGGCGATTTAATCTATCTTGTTCGTTGGGGAGGAGATCTCCCCAGACTTGTTCTGGTTCCAGTATTTCATCCCACCTTTCGCGGGAAGTGCAATATTGGATTCCGTAGTGGTTGTGTATTGCCGGGTGTACCTGGTAAATACATACGGGCTGAATATATTTTTTCTTTTGATTAGAAGGTGTTTTTCTAACTGTTGTGGGTTTAGATAAGCCTCCAAGGGCTTTAATTAACTTTTTAAGATAAACAAAAGTTTTGGTACTAAAGCATAGAAGTTTTCTGGGCCTCGTTAAGCTCCCCCCTGCCGCCCTTCCGGTCGGCCTACGGCCTCCCTCCAGGGCGGCAGGGGGGGACCCAGGGGGTAAACCATGTACCAGTGTGTTCCCGCTGTAAGTAATCTTTTTCCTTCACAATCACGGTGGTATAATATAATATTGGTCTTTCACAATTTTTCAGGTTCTATCAATATAAAGTAGCCCCCCCCGGGGCGGGGCTACTTTATAAAATGGAGGATAGATATGCGGAGATATTCGTCTTTATCCCAACTCACTCTGATTAGCGTTGTCGTGTTGCTTCTGGCGGGCACGGCTTTTTTATTGCCTGCTTTTGCTGAAGAAGCGGCATCGGGCCCCAAAATCGAAGTCCAGGCGGGGAGCGGGATGTTCCAGCTGGTGGGGGGTGAGGTACAGCTGGAGGCGCTGGTAACCCGAAACGGCAAACCTGCTTCCGGAGTGCCGGTTATGTTCTGGATCGTCTCCGATCCGGCCAAGCCCAAAAAAATGAAGAAGGAGGCGACCACACCCAGCACCTTTCTGGTCGGCGGCGTGGAAATCCCCGAGAAAGGTATCCGGGCGGTCGAGTGGAAGACCGGCGCCGACGGGATCGCAATTGCTCCTTACCGGCTGGGGAGTAAGAAAGGCACCTATCAGGTCCAGGCTTCGGTTGAAGGATTAATCGGCAAGCCCGCCCTCTTTTCGATCAACTCCGGCCAGCTCCCGATCCTGATCATCACCCTTCTCGGGGGCTTGGGGATGTTCATCTTCGGGATGAACTTGATGGGGGACTCCCTCCAGCAGTGGGCGGGGGATAAGATGCGGTCCATCCTGGGCTTCTTCACCCGTAACCGGGTGGTGGCCCTGATCTCCGGAATTATGATCACTTTCGTTCTTCAGAGTTCCAGCGCCTGCACGGTGCTTCTGGTCGGTTTTGTTAATTCAGGCTTGATGACACTGGCTCAGACCATCGGGGTGATCCTGGGGGCCGATATCGGGACCACGCTCACCGTCCAGTTGATCGCCTTTGACGTCGGGCAGTTCGCCCTGGCCTTTGTCTTTATCGGCTTCGTCTGTATCTTCTTTACCAAGAACCCCAGTGTTAATTACGTAGGCCGAATTCTGATCGGTTTCGGTCTCCTCTTCTATGGCCTCAAGGTGATGGGCGGTTCAATGAAACCCCTCTCCAAGTATCCTCCCTTCATCGATATATTGCAAAGATCAACCGCTAACCCCTTCACCGGTCTGCTGGTCTCGACGATTTTGACCGGGATCATCCAGAGTTCGGCCGCCACTATCGCTATCGCGCTGGGACTTGCCATGCAGACGGTGGTTGGACCCGGCGGTGAACTGGTGCCATTGCTGTCCTTGAAGGCCGCGATTCCAATTATTTACGGAGCCAATATCGGGACCACGATCACCGCCGGCCTGGCCGCGATCGGGACCACCCGGGACGCCAAACGGGTCGCGCTTGCTCATACCATGTTCAAGGTGGTCGGGGTGATCATCTTCATGTTTCTGATCGGTCCGCTCAATGGCGTGGTTCTCAAGTTCGGCGGCAGCATCACTCGCCAGATCGCCAACGCCCACACTGTTTTCAACGTGGTGATGGCGTTGCTCTTTCTCCCCTTCACCCGGTTCTTCGGGGTATTGGTCATGAAGATCCTCCCGACGAAGCCGGAGGCGAAGGAGGCCTTTAAACCTAAGTACCTGGTCTCCGATCTCACCCGGACCCCCGGGATTGCCCTCGAACAGACCAAGAAAGAGATCGTCCGGATGGGCGGGATCGCCGTCAATATGAGCGATAACATCATCGAGTCCTTCAAGCGGAAGGACTCGGCCTTTGTCGACGAACTGATCGCCGAGAATCATAAGATCGAGATCCTGGAAGCCGCCATCCGCCCCTACCTGGCCGAGATCGGCAGCAACAAACTCAATAAGGATAACGCCAGCTATGCGCTCACACTCCTCAATATCTCGAACGAGTACCACGAGATGGGGAATACCATCGCTCATGATATATATCCGTTGACCGAGACCTTTATCGAGCAGAATCTCTTCTTCTCCCCGGAAGGGTGGGCCCAGCTCCAGAAGTTCCAGGATAAGGTCGGCGGAGACGTCCGGGATGCCGCCCGGGCCTTCGCCGAGAACGACACCAAGCTGGCGGAGGAGGTGACCGAGCGGAAGCCCGCCTTGGTCCGGTTGGAGAAGGAGCTGACCAAGGAGCATTTTGAGCGGTTGAGTAAGGGGATGGCCGAGTCGGTGGAGACCAGTGCCCTTCATACGGGGATCATGGGGGGGTTGCGACGGGTCAACTCCTACGCCACCAATATTGCCTATGCTGTCCTTGGACAGGTATGAGAAGCGATTCCTTTTTTCCCTTTTTTAAATCCCGGGATGATCCCGGGATTTAAAAAAGGGAAAAAATATTTGACTTCCCGGACCCCCGTTGATAGGATGGCCCCATTATTATTACGTTATCAGACGATCTTATTAAATAGTCATACCATCTATTCCCCTCAGTGTAGTGTATTCCCGGTGACATTAGCCACCTCAACTGCGTTCTAATAGTTTATTGATCCAAAAGTATCCGAACCCGTCTCGCCAAAAGCGGGAGATCACAAAGTAATGTAAGCGTCAGGCCCCGGTTTTTATCTTTTTCTCATTTTCTTTATTCCTCACTTATCCCACTGATGGAGAAACTTCTGTTAATCGACGGTATGTCCAACGCGTATCGGGCTTTTTACGCTATCCGGGATCTTACTACGTCCCGGGGGCGCCCCACCAACGCGGTATTCGGGTTTATAAAAATACTGCTTAAGATATTGGACGAGTATGAGCCGGACTATGTGGCGATCGCGGGCGACGCGAAGGGGCCGACCTTCCGGCATGAGGAGTTCGAGGAGTATAAAGCCCTGCGCAAGCCGATGCCGAAGGACCTGGCCGGTCAACTATCTCTGATCAAGAGAGCGGTCCGGGGCTACCGTATCCCCTGGCTTGAGGTGGCGGGGTACGAGGCTGACGATATCCTGGCCATGATCGCGGCCCGGGCCCGGGAGAGCGGGATCAAGACCTATATCCTTACCGGTGACAAAGACATGCTCCAGCTGGTTGATGAGTTCGTAACTGTGGTCAGTCCCCACGGGGATGGAAAACTTTTTGATGTCCGGGCGGTTGAAGAACGCTATGGGATCGGCCCATCCCGGATTGGCGATATCCTGGCCCTGATGGGCGACAACATTGACAATATACCCGGCGTGCCCGGGGTGGGGGAGAAGACCGCCGTTAAGCTACTGAAGGAATATCATACGCTGGAAGGTGTGCTTGAGCACGCTGGCGAAGTCAAAAATAAGCGAGTCCGGGAGAATTTAATCACCTTTGCGGATCAAGCCCGGTTTTCGCGTCATCTGATCGAATTAAAGACGGATCTCCCCCTGGAATGGGAGTGGGATGAACTACGCCGAAGAGAGCCGGATCGTGAGCAACTGAGGGAGTTGTTCAGTGAGCTGGAATTCAAGCAACTGCTCCGGGAACTTTTGCCGGAAGGGGGGAGCGAGATTATCCTCCGGCAGGTATCGGACGCGGCGGCCTGCCGGTCTTTGGTTGAGGAACTCAGAAAAGCCGGCTGGTTCGCCCTCCGGATCTCTGCTGAGGGAGCCGGTTTCCTATCCGGCGTACTGCGCGGCCTGGCCGTCTCGCATAAAAAAGGAGAGGCGGTCTTCATTGATCTGAAGACAGATACCGCTCGAAAGGAGTTACTGCCCGTTCTCCGCCCTCTGCTGGAGAGCGATGATGTCGGTAAGATAACCCATGAGGGAAAATATACAGATCATATCCTTCTCAACCAGGGGATTGGTTTGAAGGGGGTACTCCTGGATACACTCCTTGCTTCTTATCTGCTTCACCCATCCCGCCCCGGACATGATCTCCCGTCCCTCGCCTGGGACTTCCTGGGGAGGACGATCTCAGAAGGCAGGCGGGCAGAAGACCAGCCGGGGGAAAGGGAGAGCGAGCGTATCCTCGGAGAGGAGGCGGCCGTTATCCTGGAGTTGATGATTGTGCTGGAGAAGGAATTGGAAGAGAAAGAGTTGCTTGACCTTCTCCGGGAGATGGAGTTGCCCCTGAGCGGGGTCCTGGTGACGATGGAACGAAACGGCATTCGCCTGGATCGCGAAAAACTTGGCGCGCTCTCTCTTTCTCTGCAAAAAGAGTTGCGCGGTTTAACCGAAAGAATGTATGCCCTGGCGGGCGAAGAGTTCAACCTTAACTCTCCCAAGCAATTACGCGTGATACTCTTTGAAAAACTCGGTCTCCCCCCGCAGAAGAAGACCAAGACCGGGTATTCGACCGACGTGAACGTCTTGCGGAAACTTGCCGATCAGCATGAACTTCCGGCCCTGCTTCTGCAATACCGCCGGCTCTTCAAGCTGAAGTCGACCTATCTCGATACCCTTCCCGGGTTGATCAATCCCGATACCGGGAGGATTCATACCACCTTCCATCAGGCAGTGACTGCTACGGGACGGCTCAGTTCGAGCAACCCCAACCTTCAGAATATACCGATCCGGGGCGAACTGGGAAAGAAGGTCAGACAAGCTTTTATTCCCTGGCCCGAGGGGTGGCGGTTTCTCTCCGCGGATTACTCTCAGATCGATCTTTTGGTCCTGGCGCATCTCTCTCAAGATCCCCTCTTGCTGGATACTTTCCGGCGAGGTGAAGATATTCATGCTTTTACCGCGTCTCAGATATTTAGTGTCAACGCGGACGGCATTACCCCGGAGATGAGGCGGAGAGCGAAGACGGTTAATTTCGGGATTATCTACGGGATGGGCGCGTTCGGGCTCTCGCGGGACCTGGGGATCTCCTATCAGGAAGCGGAGGCGTTCATCAAGGCGTATTTTGATAAATATCCCGGAGTCGCCGCCTATATCGCGCGGACCATTGAAGAGGCAAGGAACCGCGGGTATGTTACCACGCTCTTCAATCGCCGGCGGTATCTCCCGGAGCTGAGCAGTGATCAGGAGAATGTCCGTCGTTTCGGCGAGAGGACCGCGGTCAATACCCCGATCCAGGGAACTTCATCAGATATCATCAAGCTGGCGATGCTTAAGATCGGAGACCGGTTGCGGAGAGAAGGTTTCCATGCCCGGATGCTACTCCAGATCCATGATGAGTTGCTCTTTGAGAGCCCTGAGGAAGAACTGGCCGCGCTCTCCTCTATGGTTCGCGGTGCTATGGAAGGTGTGGTCACCCTCTCGGTCCCGCTCCGGGTCGATCTGAAAGTAGGTCTTAATTGGGGGGAGATGGAGGAGGGATGGTGACTGGTGACTGGTGACTGGTGACTGGTGACTGGTGACTGGGGGATGGTGACTGGTGACTGGTGATTGGTGAATGGATTTTACCGAAATTGGAAGAACTATGGCTAAAAAGTATCTCCGGATTGGCTTGACGGGCGGTTTCGGGACCGGCAAGTCGACGGTAGCCGGGATCTTTCAGGAGCTGGGTGCGTACGTTGTCGATGCCGATCTCCTGGCCCGCGCCCGGCTGCGGAAAGGCACCGGCGAGTACCGGCAGGTAGTCGCGTCCTTCGGAGAAAAGATACTGAATAAAGATGGAGCGATCAACCGGCGGGCGCTGGCGGCTGAAGTCTTCGGCCGGCCGGAGTCGCTCCGCCGCCTGAACCGGATTATTCATCCCGGAGTTATCAAGGAGGTCAAAGAAGGGCTTGATCGGGCCCGGGAGATGGTTCGGATCGCGGTAATCCCCTTGCTCTTTGAGGTAGGTCTGGAAGACGGGTTCGATTACGTGGTTGTGGTGGCGGCGGACCGTGATAACGTTCGCCGCCGGCTTTCGGCCGGCCGGAAGATGAGCCCGGAAGAGATCGACCGGCGTCTGGAAGCTCAGCTTCTTCTGACGGAGAAAGTAAGGAAGGCGAATTTCGTGATAGACAATAACGGTCCCCGGAGCATAACCCGCCAACAGGTCGAGATGCTCTGGAAGACCCTATCCGGATGCTTAAGTGATACATAAATTGTTGATAAACATTTTTACAGAAATTTTTTAAGGAGGTTTGTAATGGCATTGATGGAGAATAAAACTGTCGAGAATAACGCGGAGGAGAAGATTGACCGGGAGGCTTCGGTGATCGACAAGGAGAAAGAGGAAGCGATTGCTACCGGGAAAGAGCCGCTGGATATGGGGCAGCTCCAGGAGATGACGGTCCCCAAGCTGATGAAGATGGCGCGGGATCTGAAGGTCCAGCCCCCACGCGGCATGAAGAAACCGGAGCTTATCTTTGAGGTTTTGAAAGCCCGTACGGAACAGAATGGAGCCATGTTCGGGGAAGGAGTGCTGGAGATACTCCCCGACGGTTTCGGTTTTCTCCGGTCTCCCAATTATAACTATCTGGCCTGTACCGAGGATATATATATATCACCTTCTCAGATCCGCAAATTTGACCTCCGCAACGGGGACACGGTCTCGGGCCAGATTCGGCCGCCCAAAGCGCGGGAACGATTCTTCGCGCTCCTTCGGGTGGAGGCGATCAATTATAAAGCCCCCGGGGTCTCCAAGCAGAATACCCATTTCGATAACCTTACCCCTCTTTATCCCGATCAGCGTTTTATTCTGGAGTCGAAGTTGAATGATATCTCCATGCGGGCGATGGATCTGCTGACCCCGGTCGGGAAGGGACAGCGTGGTCTGATCGTCGCTGCTCCCCGAACCGGGAAGACCATGCTCCTGAAAGGAATCGCTAATGCCGTCACGACCAATAACCCGGAAGTGAAGTTGATCGTTCTTTTGATCGATGAGCGACCGGAAGAGGTAACTGATTTCAAAAGAAGTGTTCATAATGCCGAGGTTATTGCATCTACCTTTGATGAGACTCCCGAGCGGCATGTGCGAGTGGCGGAGATCGTAATCGAGAAAGCGAAAAGGTTGGTTGAGCACGGGATGGATGTGGTGATCCTGCTGGACAGCATTACCCGCCTGGCCCGTGCCTATAACACGCTCCAACCCCATAGCGGCAAGGTACTTTCCGGAGGGATAGAGTCCAGCGCCCTGATTAAACCCAAAAAGTTCTTCGGGGCCGCCCGGAATCTCGAGGAGGGAGGGAGTTTGACCATCCTCGCTACCGCCCTGATTGAGACCGGGAGCAAGATGGACGGGGTCATATTCGAAGAGTTCAAGGGAACGGGCAATATGGAACTTAATCTGGATCGAAAACTGACGGAGAAGAGAATCTTCCCCTCGATCAATATTGAGAAGTCCGGTACCCGGAAAGAAGAACTTCTTCTCCACCCGGATGAACTGGACCGGATCTGGCTCTTGCGGAAGGCCCTGAGCGCGATGCAGCCGGTGGAGGCGATGGAACTCCTGATCCCCAAGCTGAAGAAGAGCAAGACCAATGCCGAGTTTCTGATGTCTCTCAAAACTTAAATTTCGCTTTGTAAAAATCAAACAATCTGAGAATTTAAGTTGAAATTGTTAGATATCGGAGTAATTTAGGTTAACAAAGAATCAAAAATAAATTAAATTTTTCCGGAGAAAATTTTTATAATGAAACCCAATATACACCCGGAATACAGTGAAACCACCATTGTCTGCGCTTGTGGCGCGATTATCAAGACCCGCTCGACCAAGCAGAACATCAGGATAGGGGTCTGTTCCCAGTGTCATCCTTTCTTCACCGGAAAGCAGAAGTACGTGGATACCGAAGGTCGGGTTGAGCGCTTCAAGCGCAAGTACGGCTTGAAGTAACCTGTATGATTCTCTCTGGTTAGGATTTCGGATTTATCTCCTATGTCTCTCACCCCCGAACAATCAAGTTCCTTCTCCGGGGACCGGGAGTTCCTGGACCGTTTTACCGGGAAGCTCGAATTCGCTCATGCTGAACTGGAACGGTTGAAAGAGCAACTCGCCGCCCCGGAGACCGGAAGCAATCCTCAGCGCTACCGGGAGCTGGGACGGGACTATGCCCGGCTGGAAAAGGTTGAGGTTCTCCACCGGCGCTACCTCGCTCTTCTCCAGGAACTGGAAGAGAATCAGGAGATGCTCCGGGGAGAGGAAGGAGACCCGGAATTTCAGGAGTTGGTCCGGTCGGAGATAGAGGGGTTGAATAAGGAGAAAGAGAGGGTCCGGAGTACTCTTGAGTCTCTCCTCCTCCCGCCGGATAAGCGGGATGAAAGAGATATCATTGTCGAGATTCGGGCCGGGACAGGGGGAGAGGAGGCCGCGCTCTTCGCTCTTGATCTCTTTCGAATGTATGGGAAATACGCGGAGAAGAAGGGATTGAGGATTGAGAGCCTGGACACCCATCCCGCGGCCCGGGGTGGCTTGAAGGAAGTTGTCTTCGGGGTGGTCGGGGGCGCTGCGTACCGGTATTTTAAGTTTGAGAGCGGGGTACACCGGGTCCAGCGGGTCCCGGAGACGGAGTCCCAGGGGCGCATCCATACCTCGGCCGCCACGGTCGCGGTACTGCCGGAAGCGGAAGAAGTCGAGGTGAAGATCGATCCCAACGATCTTAGAATCGACCGGTTCTGTTCGTCAGGCCCGGGCGGGCAGTCCGTCAACACCACCTATTCCGCGATCCGGATTACCCATCTCCCGACCGGGCTGGTGGTCTCCTGCCAGGATGAGAAGTCTCAGCATAAAAATAAAGCCAGCGCTCTCAAGGTCTTGCGGGCCCGCATCTACCAGAAGAAACAGGCGGAACAGGAGGCCGAACTCTCCCGGCAGCGCAGGGAACAGATCAAGAGCGGGGACCGAAGCGACAAGATCCGTACCTATAATTTCCCGCAGAACCGCGTAACCGATCACCGAATTAATCTCTCTATCCATCGGCTGGAAGCTGTTCTGGATGGAGACCTGGATGAACTGGTGGAGAAGTTGAGCGAGTGGGATCGGGAACGCAGAATAAACGGTGAGTCCCCGGGGCAGAATGATGGTTCCGCCGATTGATTGTACGGTCTCCTGCGGTACGCTGGCTTCAGTCCGGGGGGCGTTGTCATGGGCGACCGCCGAGCTTGGCCGGGGAGGAGTTGAATCTTCTCGCCGGGTGGCCGAAGATCTCCTTGCCCACTCTCTGGAGATCGAGCGCGGGCGGTTATATTTAGAAGATGACCGGTGCTTGTCATCCGGTGAGTCCGCGGCTATCCGGTATCTGGTGGCCGAGCGCCGATCCGGCCGCCCGACGGCCTATATCATGGGCCGGGTCGGTTTTTATAACCTGATTCTCAACATTGACCGGCGGGCGTTGATCCCGCGCCCGGAGACGGAGTTGTTGATTGACCGGGCCCTCATCCGGCTGAATGAATCTGCTCACCGGCGTTCGCGGGTAGTTGATATAGGATGCGGATGTGGGAATATCGCGCTTGCCCTGACTCGCGAGTACCCGGATGCCGTTGTCATGGCTTCGGATATCTCACCTGTGGCTTTGGATCTGGCGCGAGCCAATGCCCGGATCCTGGGGATGGACGGCCGGGTCAGCTTCCGGGAGGGAGATCTCTTTGAACCCTGGAGCGAGTTCCGGGAGGGGGGATTTGACTTGATCCTGGCCAATCCACCTTATCTCAATGACCGGGAGTGGGCCCGAACGCCTCCTGAGGTTAGAATGTATGAGCCGGCCGTGGCGTTGCAGGGCGGTCTCGACGGTCTGGATGTAATCAGAAGAATCGTTCAAGAGACCCCTAGATATCTGAAACCAGGGGGTCACCTTATCTTCGAGATTGGCGCCGGGCAGGGCGAAGCGGTCCGGGAGCTTTTAGAAGCAAATAAAGGCCTGACCTTCTCCAGGATCACCAGAGATTATGGCGGAAGGGATCGAGTAGTAGAGGCCGATAAATAAAATTTTTCCAGAGAAAAAATTTTATGGATAGCATAGAGATAAAAGGTGGAACTAAATTAGAAGGCGAAGTTCTTATCAGCGGCGCTAAGAACGCGGCCCTTCCGATTATGGCCGGGGCACTTCTGGCCCCGGGGCGTTCGATTATCCGCCGGGTCCCCCGTCTCCGGGATATCTTCACTATGCTTCAAATCTTCCGTCATCTCGGGGTGCGGGCGAAGTTTGTTGATGAAGATACCCTGGAGATCAACGCGTCGACCATCACGGACTGTTCAGCGCCTTACGAACTGGTCAGAAAGATGCGGGCCTCGATCCTGGTGCTGGGAGCCCTCATGGGTCGCATGGGCCGGGCCCTGGTCTCCCTCCCCGGCGGCTGCGTCATCGGCCCCCGGCCGATCGATCTTCATCTCAAGGGCCTCAAAGGACTGAAGGCCCAGGTAGAGATGGAGCATGGCTACATCAAAGCCTCTGCTCCCGAGCTGATCGGGGGTGAGATATATCTGGGAGGACGTTTCGGCTCCAGCGTCGGGGCGACGATGAATCTTCTTTTAGCCGCGGTGAAGGCCCGGGGCACAACCACCATTGTTGGAGCCGCCTGTGAACCGGAGGTTATTGATCTGGCCCGGTTTTTAAACCGGATGGGAGCCCACGTCTCCGGGGCCGGGAGTCCCCGGATTACCATCGAGGGCTCAAACGAGCTGCATCCGGCCGAGTATACCATCATCCCGGACCGGATCGAAGCGGGGACCTATCTGATCGCCACCGCTATATCGGGAGGGGCGATCATCCTGCGTAATGTCCGGGCGGACCATCTGGATGCCGTGATCGAGACGCTGCGCGAAATCGGTCTGAAGATTACGAAAGAGGAGGGGTCGATAACGGCCCGGTCCGGAGGACCACTCTCCCCGGTCGATATTACCACACTCCCATATCCCGGTTTCCCGACCGATCTCCAGGCTCAGATGATGGCCCTCCTCTGTACGGTTCCCGGCATCAGTGTGATCGTCGAGAAAGTGTACCCGGAACGGTTCATGCATCTCCCGGAACTGAATCGTCTGGGGGCCGAAATCTCACTGGAAGGAGCTACCGCGGTGGTGCGGGGCGGTTGCCGCCTCTCCGGAGCTCCGGTTATGGCCTCGGATTTAAGGGCATCCGCCGCTCTTGTCCTGGCCGGGTTGGTAGCGAAGGGGAAGACCACCGTCCGCCGGGTCTATCACCTGGATCGGGGATATGAACGGATGGTTGAGAAACTGACGGCGCTGGGCGCCCGGATAAAAAGAATTAAAGAGGATGCCTAACCACAGATAAGATATACTTCTAACTTTAGTCACCCTTCTTCGCTATTACATAGCTACGGCGGGTAAACTTTTTTATCCGCCGTAGCTTTAGCGAAGGCGGAAGCTCACTTTAGGCACTTCAATATGTTCGATCGCATAGCTGAAACATTTCAGGATATCTTCAAGAATATCCGGGGTCACGGGAGCCTGAGCGAGAAGAATATATCGCAGGCACTACGGGAAGTCCGATTGGCATTGCTTGCCGCCGACGTGAACTACCGGGTGGTTAAAGATATTATAGACCGGACCCGGGAGGAGGTTCTGGGAGAGAAGGTCTTGCGAAGTTTGAAACCGGGCCAGCAGTTTATCAAGGTCTTTCACGATCAATTGGTCCGGTTCATGACCGATCCCGAATCGGAACTGTACCTCTCTCATATACCCTCACTTATTCTCCTGGCCGGATTGCAAGGAGCGGGGAAGACAACTCTGGCCGCCAAGCTGGCGCTGATGCTGAAGGAGAACCGGGGAATCACGCCCCTTTTAGTGGCCGCCGATCTTCAGCGTCCGGCGGCGGTTGAACAGCTGCGGGTTCTCGGGGCTAAAGTTGGAGCGGAGGCGTTTCCGATCAAGGGAAATTCCGCTTTGAAAATAATCGGCGATGCGATAAAGTATGCTCGCTCCCAGGGATTGGGTTGCGTTATTGTGGATACCGCCGGTCGTCTCCATATTGATAAAAAGATGATGGAGGAACTTCGGAAGATCAAGGAGCGGTATTCGCCGGATGAGACGCTGTTGGTCCTGGACGCGATGACCGGTCAGGACGCGGTCAATGTCGCGGTTGATTTCGACCGTCAGGTCGGTATCACCGGGGCAGTTCTGACCAAACTGGATGGGGACGCGCGGGGCGGCGCTGCCATCTCCTTTCGCTCCGTAACCGGACGTCCGATCAAACTGGTCGGGGTCGGGGAGAAGCTCGGGGATCTCCAGGCCTTTGATGCCGCCAGGATCGTCTCCCGGATTCTGGGGATGGGTGATATTGTCAGCTTGGCGGAGAAGGCCCAGGCGGCGCTGGACGAGGGTGATGCCGAGAGGTGGGAGAAGAAGTGGAGAAAGGCGACGATTGATCTGGAGGACTTCCGCGTCCAGCTCCGACAGTTAAAGAAGGTTGGTTCATGGGACGCCATCATGGGAATGCTCCCCTCCGCTCTGCCCCGGCTGGACGATGGGGGCGGAGGGATCAAGCGGATGGAAGCCATCCTCGACTCGATGAGCCGGGAGGAGCGCGGAAATCCCGGCATCATTAATGGAAGCCGCCGGGAGAGAATTGCCCGGGGAAGCGGCACCAGCATCCAGGAAGTAAATCAACTATTAAAACAATTCAAGCTTATGAAGAAGATGATGGGAAAAGCGGGGGAATTACGGAATAAAAAATTAACGATAGGAGGTGTCAATTGGCCGTTGTCATAAGATTAAAACGGGAAGGGGGAAAGAAGCAGCCTCATTACCGGATTGTTGTGACCGACTCCCGCAAGCCCCGGGATGGGCGTTTTATTGAAAAGTTGGGTTATTATGATCCGATTAAAGGTCAGGAGGCTGCTTTCGTGGACCGGGACCGGGCTGTTTACTGGCTGGGTCAGGGCGCCCGGCCTTCCGAGACCGTTCGGAATATATTTAAAAGGTTGCATATCTAACCGGTAGGTGTTTGAATAGATTTTGGTTTCTAAAAAACGGGCCCGGTATGGACATTACCGACTAATCACCAGGAGGTGAATGGAATGAAGGAGTTGATCGAATATATCGTGAAATCGATTGTTGATTCTCCAGAGAGTGTAAATGTAACTCAGATTGACGGAGAAAGTACAATTGTATTTGAACTCCGGGTTCAGCAGGACGACGTGGGAAAAGTAATTGGAAAGAAGGGCCGCACCATCAACGCTATTCGAACGCTGGTCAACGCTACCGCGGCTAAGTCCAACATGCGGGCGATGCTGGAGATTGTGGAGGAAGAGAAGCAGTTTTAAGCCGCGTTTCTTGAAAAGTCAGACATCCTAACCAATGAAACCCGGCCGGCGCCCTGGACCTGAGCCGGCCGGGTTTTTATGAGATATACCCGCGTGCGGATCGATATCATCACCCTCTTTCCGGGAATGTTTACCGGGCACCTGGGCGAGAGCATCATGAAGCGTGCTCAGGAGAAGGGTCTGGTTATTCTCCGGCTGGTTAATCTGCGGGACTACACCCATGATCGCCACCGGACGGCTGATGATCGACCTTACGGAGGCGGAGCCGGGATGGTCCTGAGGCCTCAGCCCTTATTCGAAGCGGTAGAGGACCTGAAGACGCCGGGTTGTAAAGTGATACTGCTCTCTCCCCGGGGCGAGCGTTACCGGCAGCAAAAAGCCCGGGCCTTAAGCCGCGAGTCACATCTGATATTGATCTGCGGACATTATGAGGGGGTTGATGAGCGGGTGCGGGCCCTGATCGACGAAGAGATTTGTGTTGGAGATTATATCTTGACCGGGGGTGAGTTGCCCGCCTTGCTGATAATGGATAGCGTAATTCGCCTGATCCCCGGGGTTCTGGGAGACCCGAACTCGTTAATTGAGGAGTCGTTTTTACGCGGAAGACTCGAGTATCCACATTATACCCGACCGGTTGAGTATCGGGGAATGGTCGTCCCCGAGGTTTTACTCTCTGGAGATCATGAAAAGATCGCCCGGTGGAGGGAGAAGCAGGCGTTTATCTATACTTATCGACATCGCCCCGATCTGATTAATAAAATCCCTCCAACTGAGCGGGAAAAGATCTGGCTGAAAGAAGAGGGATTGGATTATGAATATAATTGAACGATTAGAGAAAGAACAGATCAAGCAAGATATACCTGATTTTCGGGTCGGTGACACACTCACTGTTCACGTCCGGATCGTAGAGGATGAACGCGAGAGGATCCAGATCTTTACCGGCATCTGCATCGCCCGGAAGAAATCCGGAATCAGGGAATCAATTACCATCCGGCGCGTAACTTATGGCCTGGGAGTGGAGAGAGTGTTTTTATTGCATTCTCCCCAAATCGCCAAGATAGAAGTTGTAAAACGTGGCGCGGTCCGGCGAGCCAAGCTCTATTATCTGAGAGAGAAGAAGGGAAAGAAGGCCCGGGTCAAAGAACGGAAGTAAAGCCGCGAAACAGTGGGAATGAAATCCCGGCTCCCTAAGTACTGCTTTATTGTGCCGCCCAGGATGCTCTACTGGGAAGAGAGGTTTGAAGGGAGTGGGGCTCGACCGGTCGCGGGTCTGGACGAGGCCGGCCGGGGGCCCCTGGCGGGTCCGGTAGTAGCGACGGCGGTTATCCTCCCCCGGCTGCTCAGTCACCCCGTCCCTATCATTGATTCCAAAAAACTCAGCTCTTCCCGGAGAGAAGAAGCGTTTCAATACCTGAAAGCACTTCCCGGCGTCTTCATAGGTGTGGGGATAGTCGATCAGACCGAGATCGACCGGATCAATATTCTGGAAGCGACCAGGAAGGCGATGCGCCTGGCGGTGGAGAAACTAGAGCTCTCTCCGGGATATCTGCTGATCGACGGGTTGCATCTCCCCGGCGTTTCAACTCCCCAACTAAAGCTGATCCGGGGGGAGAATGCCAGTATCTCCATCGCGGCGGCCTCGATCATCGCCAAAGTCACCCGGGACCGGATAATGATTGCTTATGACCGGGAATACCCCTCCTACGGCTTTGCCCGCCATAAAGGGTACGGGACCAGAGAGCACCTGGAGATGCTGGATCGCTTCGGCCCTTGTCCCCTCCATCGCTTCTCCTTCCGTCCGGTCCGGGAATGTTCTTCGGATCTCACCACCGCACCTTTTTAAGCAGGGCCCGGGTAGAAGGCATTAGTCCAGCAGGGCTTTCTCATAGGCCTCGAAGATATTGCGGTAGGTTACGACCCCCACGATTTTTCGGACTTCTCTGGACTTGATAACCGGAGCAATGCCGATAAAGGCTGTCTTCATCCGTTTGAAGACCTGGTCAACCGGCTCATCA
>JAVCDH010000031.1 GCA_030765805.1 Candidatus Euphemobacter frigidus | reverse complement strand
CGGTCTTCTCGTTTTGAAAGCCAATCTTCTGGGCTTCATTACTAATCGACGCTTCATCCAGGTAGGCCCTCTTAAATCCCCCCGGTTGATGGGAGAGGTAGACAACCTCCCCGGTAGCCGGCGCGTAGTTGATATGTTCGTCAAAGAGGGTCATAAAGATACTGATTCGTTTTACTTTCTGCTTCAGGAAGTCCGGTTCCAGGACCTCCCGGATATCAATAATCTTCCCGGAGGCGGGAGCTACAATCTGCGAGTCTTCAAATTTGGTCTCGGTGTGAGTCTCCCGGAAGAAGAGAGTTGAGCTGAGTGTCAGCAGGAAAAAGATCACCCCGATCGGCCAGAGACGCCAGAAGACAAATAGAAAGAGCACCCCAATCAGGAAGAACAACCCAATAAACTTTAATCCGTCTGATTCAACCGTAATTTTCATATTAATTTGATGACGTTAATTTAGAGTGATAAAACCGAAGAGGGCCTTGATATCGTCGTCTCTCAATCTCAACCCGGCTCCCCCGTAGAATCCCGGTTCATCGAGGAGGTTATCCCCCCCTAACCGGAGATAAAATCCCCACCAGACATGAACATCCACAAAAGCGCGGAGGAGGAAGGGGTCAATATTTTCATCCTTCTCCTTGGTCCAGACGTCCCTCCCCTCGACGGTGGCCACTATATCCTTCCCCCAGATCCTGAAGTCGAGACCCCCCCCCACTCTCCCCTCCAGGAGGCCGGCCCGGACGGTGAGGTGATTATCGAAGAAGCGCAGCCCGATCTGGGCATCGATCTCGGTGTGAGGATCATCAGTATGTTCCGCTTCCGTTCCCTCCCCAGTCAGCACGCTGACCCCAATTTGATAGAGCTTGCTGGGCGTGGGCTCGATCTGGATATAGGCCTTGGTCAGACCATGTTTATTCCTGGTATTGTAGGCATACTCGGCCCCGATGTAAATGCGAACCCGCTCGGCCTTGGTGGCAAGATCGGTTAATTTCTGGCTGGCGGTATTAACCGAGGATAGCGTGGACCGTGCTTCATCATACATCTCCTCCTCATTGACCAGCTTGCCGATCGTCCCCTTCCCCTTATTAATCTTCTCGGTGATCTCCTTGAGATTCTTCATCGTCTTCTTGATCGAGGGAGTTGTCTCTTTCAGCTCCGCGACAATCTCCTGAACTTTGCCGCGGTTCTCTTTAATTATCTTTTTGAGATCGGCAAAGAACTTCTTGATGTCATCATAGATTACACTGTCATTGATCAGCCGGCCGATCGTCCCCCGGCCTTGAGCAAGCTGGTCCGCGATCCGCCGGATGTCATTATAGACCTTATCTTCCGCGATCAGCTTGCCGACCGTTCCTTCGCCCCGGGCGATCTTGGCCGTGGTATCTTTGATCGAGGCGAGGATCTCATCCATACTGTCGCCCGCCTCGCCCAGGCTGGCGATCGCTTCGGAAAGCCCCGGAGAACTTTCCCCGATGATCTCATCCCCCGGCCGGATGAAGCCCGATGATTCATGCCCCCAGGTAATATCGACGCGTTTGCCGCCCAGAAGCCCGATATCTCCCAGCTTAAAGACCGAATCACGGGGAATCTCGATATCTCTATCGATATTGACCAGAACCCTGATCTTTCCCCGTTCCTGGACCAGATCCTTGACATCCCCGACTATCATTCCTCCCAGGGTAACCTTATCCCCCCGTTCCAACCCCCCCACCCGTTCAAAGAGAATGCTGATTGTATACTGTTTCTTAAAGATATTGATATCCGTTAGAAGTATAGTAAAGACAGCTAGAAGCGCGATCCCCAGGAAGAAGAACAGTCCCACTTTCTTTTCCGCTGAAAAACCCATCTATAGATTAACTCCCTTCATTCGGGATACCGTGGATAAACTCCTGAACCAGCGGCTCCGCGCTCCGCCTGATCTCTTCCGGGGTCCCCACTTCGATAATCCGGCCGTTATAGAGCATCGCAATCCGATCCCCGATCAGATAGGCTAAATTCATATTATGAGTCACCGCGATAGAAGAAAATCCAATCCGGGCATGAAGGTCAACTATTAATTGCCCGATGGCCGCGGTCAGAATCGGGTCCAGGCCGGTGGCGGGCTCGTCAAAGAGCATCAGGCGCGGATCCATCACCAGAGCCCGGGCCAGGGACACTCTCTTCTGCATCCCCCCGGAGAGTTCGGAGGGCAATTTCCTTTCCACGCCACGCAGCTTAACCCAGTGCAGCCGATCCCGGACGATCTCCCGGATCGTATCATCGGGAAATCCGCTATGCTCCTGCAGGGGGAGGGCCACGTTATCCTCTATCGTCAACGACTGCAAAAGGGCCGGCGACTGGAAGACCACCCCATATCCCTTCCTGATCTCGTAGAGTTCTTTCCGGGAACAGTTCGGGATTGACACTCCGTCAACCAGCACATCCCCCGAATCGGGCCGCAGGAAACCGATGATATGCTTGAGAAGGACCGACTTTCCCACGCCGCTCCCCCCGATAACCACCATCAATTCTCCAGCCTTTACTTCGAGGGTGATACCCCGAAGTACCTCCTCCCCCCCCATTTCCTTCCATACATTTTCTATCTGAATCATAATGAATTAGCATTATTTTTTATTGAGGGAGCATTACTAATGCTCCCTCAATAAAAAATAGCGGTGATAAAATAATCAAATATCAGAATTGACAAGAAAGAAAAGACCAGTGACCGGGTGGTCGCCCGGCCGACTCCCCGAGCCCCCGCTTTAGCGTTCAAGCCCTGATAACAGGACACCGCCGCGATCGTCAAGCCGAAGACAACCGCCTTCACCATTCCGACATAGATGTCCTTGATCTCCAGATTATTCATTACCCCATCGAAGAAAGTATAGTAGCTGATCCCGATCTGGAGACGGGAGACCATCCCGCCCCCTAATATGCCGACCAGATCGGCGAAGATGGTCAGGATGGGAAGCATGAAGAGGAGCGCCCAGACTCGGGGCATTACCAGATAGCGGACCGGGTTAATCGCCATCGCTTCCAGTGCATCGATCTCCTCGGAGACCTTCATCGTCCCGAGCTGGGCCGCCATGGCAGACCCCACCCTCCCGGCCACGATAATGGCGGCGAAGACCGGCCCCATCTCCCGGCAGATGGAAGCGGCAACGATATTACCGATCGTCCCTTCAAGCTGGAAACGGGCCAGTTCATGACCGGTCTGAAGAGCCACCACCATCCCGGAGAAGATCGCGACCACCATCACCACCGGCATGCTCTCAACCCCGCAGAGGAGCATCTGATCAAAAATTGAAACCCGGTACTTGACGGCTGTTTTAAACCAATAGAGCCCCCGAAAGAGGAGGACGATCGTCCCCCCCACCCCCTGGAGAGAGTCGAGAATCTTGCCACCGGTTTTTTCGATCAGGTTCATTTATTGAAAGTGACTAAAGTTTGAAGTGACTAAAGTTAAAAAATCGAGTTTTGAGATTAATGCAACACCTCGCCGGGACCGTTCAGGGGTTTGAAGAGGTCGGCGCCTTTCGGAAGTTTAAAATCAAAGAGAGAGTCGAGGAGGCCGGTATTTACCCGCCATTCCTTGATCCGCAACCTGACCGGCGGGAGGCCGGCCCGGGTGACAACCATCCTTTTAATCAGCCAGGTCCGGGGATCAACCCAGGCTAAGATCTCCTTGATCCGCGCGTCCTTCTGATCCGGCGCGACTTTCACCAGAATAGTCCCGTCTTCCAGAGTCGACGCGGATCGATTGGTACCCCGCAGAAGGGACTTGATCGGAGAGGTCAGCCCCCAGCTCATCTCATAAAGAGTGGCGTTGCGCTGTTCATCATCTTTAAGATTATACGTCTCTACAATCTCCAGATCGGGAGAATAAATCCACATCCGGCCACCGTTAATGAGGACCTCGCGACCATCTTTGACCTCCAACTTTAACTTATCCGGCTTTTTATAAATGAGCCGGATCTCGGCGATCGTCTCCCGTCCACTTCCCGGTTCCCGGGAAACCCTCTCCACTACCGCCACCAGATCGGTGATCTTCTCCCGTACCGCCTCCATCTCGTAAATTATCCGGTTGATCTCCGGGGGCGGCTCGGAACCGTATAATACCCCAAATTGAACGAACGCGAAGATCAATATCACAGCAATTATCGCTTTAGCAAGGATTAAGGTCATAGCTTTATTCCTTCCTCAGGATGACCTGATAATAAATCCCCCTTTTCCGAACGGTATATCTATCAAACGGCGCGGACTTGAGCCACGCGGTGATCTGCCCGAAAGAGATCGCTCCGGGCGCGGGAAGATGGTGCGATACGCCGCACTCTCTCTCCCAGGAGAAGATGTCATCGGGAGAGGGGTGGAGATAATAACCGAAGAGACGGACCTCCCCCCCCTTCTTCACCGTGCGATACATCCACTCAAGCATTGGGATACCCGCCTTCTTTTTCAAGACTTCCCAACCAACGATCAGATCACAGAGATCATGTTCCTGCATCGGAGGGCCGCTCTTCCGGACATACGCCAGCGGGAATGGAAGACTCGCTTCCCGGCGCAGGTAATTATAAAACTCTCTCCCGAAGCAGAGGCAGCGTTCCACATTCCGATCTTCGGCAAATGTCTTCGCCACCTCTTTCCACACCGCTCTTTTTACCGGATCGAAGGTAATATTATTCATTATTGTTCTCCCGGTATCTTCCCATAATAAGTTGGATTGAGCAAGAATAACCATGAAGTAGTTGGTCACCGGACTATAACAACGGGAGAGAGAGGGAATAATGCTACCTCATTACCCATATATTTGCTAAGGTGTTGGTGTATTAATGGAATATAGAGTAAAATTCAGCTAGAGTCAAATCCCGGGGTAAAATGTAGTAATGAAAAAGCCTGGCGCTATTATCTTATCTTTCATCTTTCTCGGGGTTCTTTCTCCTCTCCTTTTCTTAAATGCGGCAGCGGATAATACCCCTTATCTGAAATTCTGCGGAGCCAACGGCACTATCTTCGGCACCTGCCATCTTCTCTATACCGGCAAAAGTACAATCCTCCTCGACTGTGGTCTTTTCCAGGAAGAGGGGTATCCGAAACGGGAGGTGGACCGGAGAAACCGTTTTCTCCCCTTTCAACCCCGGGATATCGATTATATCTTGGTCACTCATGCCCATGGTGATCATATCGGCCGAATCCCCTATCTGGTAAGGAAAGGATTTGCCGGCAAGATCTACTGCACGGAAGCTACCGCCCAGGTGGCCCGGGAGATGCTCAAACTTCTGGCATGGATTCTCTCCCATGACTCTCCGCTCTACAACCAACACCACGTTGAGGCAACGCTCAAACGTCTGGTTCCTTGCCGGTATAACCGGACCTACACTCTCCCCGACGGGCTCCGATTCCGCTTTCTGGAGGCCGGTCATATCATTGGCTCGGCGATGATCTACCTGGACTTTGAGCAGGGAGGAGACGACTATTCACTGCTCTTCACCGGTGATATCGGCAACCCCGCCGCACCTCTCCTCCGCCCGCAGGATATCGTGGAGGATGTCGACTACCTGATCTGCGAATCCACCTATGGAAACCGCCTTCATAGTAACGCGGCGGATGACATGAAGAAGTTTGCAGAAACAATCAATACCGCCATCAACCGGGGTGGGAAAGTTATTATCCCCTGCTATGTCCTGGCCCGCACCCAGAATATTCTTTACTTCATCAACAAGATGATCCGGGATAAGAAGTTCGACCGTTCATTCAACGTCTACGTGGACAGTATTTATGCTAATAAGATGACACGGATCTACCGGAAGAACTCCCAGCTCTTTAACGAAGAGACGAAGAAAGAGATCCGCCAGAGAAAGCCCCCTCTCTCTTTCCCGACCTTGAAAGAACATAAGCCGGAAGAGAAAATAATCGGCCCTGCCGTCATCCTCGCCCCCAGTGGGATGGCCAATGTCGGATCGATTCGGACTCACCTGACCAACTATCTCCCCGATCCCGACAGCGTGGTCATCTTCGTCGGCTATCAGCCGGAGGGGATGATCGGGAGAAAGCTCCTGGAGGGGGCAAAGTGGATGAAGATCGGAGAGAAGACGGTCCCGGTCCGGGCGAAGTCATATTACCTGAGCAGCTTCTCCGGTCACGCCGACTATCATCAGATCATCACCTGGCTGAAGAATTTCCAACGGATCCGTGAGATTTTCATTGTCCATGGCCAACCCGACTCTTCTAAATACCTGGCTGAGTACATTGAGGCCCATACACTCTTTAAGGCCATGGTCCCTAAATTCCTGCAAAAAATATACCTCACACCTAATTAAAATGCCCCCGGTGGTATGCCACCAGGGGCATTTCAAGTAGCCCCTAGGGGAATCGAACCCCTGTCTCCAGACTGAGAATCTGGCATCCTGGGCCACTAGACGAAGGGGCCTTAAATTTTTACTTCACTAAAATTTTGATACCTCCGGAAGGACTCGAACCTTCAACAAACGGATTAAGAGTCCGCTGCTCTGCCAAATTGAGCTACGGAGGCTTGTGACCTATAAATACAAAACAATATATTAGTTACCACACTTTATTAAATTTTCAATAAAGTTTTTCTCATTTACTGTGGGAGGGGTCTTTTAACCTGAGGCGGTATATCCGCTTTTCGGGTCCAGCCCTAATATATAGAACCGCCTCCTGCTGTCTCTCCGAAACGAAGTTTTTTCAGGGTGGGACATAATCTAACAAATCTCCCTCTCCCCCACTTTTTGGGGGGAGAGGGAGAAAAGGTGAGGGGATTTATAAAGTGAAAAACTATTCGACTATTTGACTCCGTTCACCCTTTGCAGGGGATGATCCCTTCCAAGCTCCATTTGTAAGCCTATAAACGCGTAAGTGCATTTCGGTATAGTTAAATGTGGAATATACCGTTAGACGAGGTTTACATATATTCTTTAAAAATCTTTCGAAAATGGAAACCGTAAATAGAAAAAGTTATTGCTAATGGGAAAACTCGGGGATGCCTGAACAACGACCAGAAAATCAGTTTCCAATAAGGAACCCTTTCTCTCCCGATTATGCCTAAACGCAATATGGATCTGAAGAATGCCACAAAGTAGATAAAACGGAATCGGGATCTACCTTTTTGCAACGGATTGTATTCTTTTAGAAATGTTCTGACCCGTTTGTAGTAAAAGTCAGGAGAATAAATAGTAGAGAGAATTTTTTTATAACCCTCGATAAGCGTGTCATGGTCCATTTTGGGAGTGAAATTAATCGAGCAGTCGGTATTGTCGCCGGAGATATCATTCAACAGCCGATTCTCTTTTTTAAGACGATGGTAAAGCCCGGTGCCCCGGAGAGCGTTCAGCAGACCAACCATTGCCGTGACAATTCCGCTTTGTTGAATGAACTCGATCTGTCTTTCAAAAATTGAAAGTGGATCACTATCAAAGCCGACAATAAATCCCCCCTGCACCTGCAAGCCAAACTTCTGGATTTTCTTGACGCAGGCGATTAAATCGCGGTTCTTATTCTGAAACTTAGCGCATTCGGTCAGACTATCTTCGTTCGGAGTTTCAATCCCGACAAAAACAGTGTCAAACCCCGCTTCAACCATCAATCGCATAAGTTCTTCATCATCAGAAAGATCTATCGACGCCTGGGTAAAAAAAGTGAACGGATGATTTCTCTGCTCCATCCATTGGGCAATAGCCGGTAAAATTTCCTTTTTTAACTTGCTTCTATTCCCGATAAAATTATCGTCAACAAAAAATACTCCCGCCTTCCAGCCCCGGGAGTATAGTCTCTCCAGCTCTGCTACCACTTGCTCTTTGTCTTTCACTCGTGATCTGGGTCCATAGAGGAGGGTTATATCGCAGAAATCACAATTGAAAGGACAGCCCCGTGAATACTGAATATTCATCGTGGCGTACTTTTTCATATTAATAAGTTTCCAGAGCGGGATGACTGTTTTCTTAATATCAGCCCATTGATCAGAAGTATAAATATGTTTGGCACATCCATTTCTTAAATCTTCCAAAAATAGCGGGAGCGTAATTTCCGCTTCATTAAGCACGAAATGGTCCACACCCTCGAATTCTTCGTATCCGGTCGTAAAAAGAGGTCCGCCAGCCACAATCTTAACGCCTATTTTTTTACATCTGGCAATGATTTCTTTTACCGCTTCTTTCTGGACGGAGATAGCACTGATAAAGACAAAATCAGCCCATTTAAGGTCTCTGTCACTCAAGGTTGTTACATTCATGTCTATAAGCTTTTTAGCCCACTCGTCCGGAAGCATCGCGGCCACAGTCAATAAGCCGAGAGGCGGGTTAGTCGCCTTTTTGAGGATAAATTTTAAGGCATGCTTAAAACTCCAGAAGGTGTCTGGATACTTCGGATAAACGAGAAGGATTTTCACCCCGTCAGAAATTGCGTTTCTTTTACTCCTGAAGCGTTCTCTGTCCTTCTTGTGTCTTTCCCACTTCAGTCTCCCCCCGCATTTATCGAAGATTAATGATCTGAAATGCTTTTCCATGAACTGTATCCTGTCTATAATTCTGATTATTTATGGCAACTTAATTTTTGAAGTCATATCGAGGGTCTATACTGGGAAAGTGGACTAATATAATCAAGGACTATTTCTTTAATGGTTATTATGGAAAGCGATTTCGGGGAATACACGGGGAAAAGTAAAATCACAAAGAGAGGCAAAACCAGGGTGACTGTTAGGGTGAGCGAGGGGAATTGAACCCCCGACCCCCTGGGCCACAACCAGGTGCTCTAACCAACTGAGCTACGCTCACCATAAAATTTTATACGCCTGGCAGGATTCGAACCTGCGACCCTCTGCTTAGAAGGCAGATGCTCTATCCGACTGAGCTACAGGCGCATAAAATTTTTAAAGAAAAATCTTAACCGGGAAATCATATAATACATATCCGCATTTTGCGCAAGGAATCATTCCTTTTACTTTATATTGTTAAGATAAAAATCTTTTGCTATTTTAACCATCAACCGGCTGGAATTGAAAATAAGAAATTTTCCCAACGGAAAAAAATATTTAAAATAATAAGGAGGTGAAAGATGTTATTTGATCGTAAGGAGAAGGAAGTTGGCCGTTTATTTCTGGATCACTTCGATAAAGTCGCGGAGGCCCTGGAGCATCTCCGGGAGTTGATCACCGCTTATCTGCACCAGGATCGAGAATTTAAAGACTCCTCCCTCCTGGTTCACCGGAGTGAACAAGAAGCGGATCGGGTGAAACAGGCCATCGAGGCGCAACTCTACGCGGGGGCGTTTCTCCCCATCAACCGGGGTGATTATATTATGCTGGCCGAGTTCATCGATCGGATCGCCAACCAGGCGGAGACGACGGCCAACCTGATCGTACTGACCCGTCCGGAGATCCCGGGATTCTTGAATGACAACATCACGCTCCTTCTCGATAAGGCGATCGCTTCTTTCATCGCCTTTAAAGCCGCCCTGGAGAAAATGCACCAGGATAGCGAGGTGGTGAAGGAAGCCATCGGCCTGGTTGTCAACTTCGAGAAAGCAGCGGACAAGATCGAATGGGAGACGATCAAGAAACTATTCAAATCCGATCTCGATCTGGCCCGCAAACTCCATATCCGGGAGCTGGTGCAGGATATCGCCAGCATCTCCGATCTGGCCGAGGACGCCGGCGAACGGCTGGGAATTATGGTCATAAAGCGCCCGTTGTAGAAGGATGACTGCATGATCGGAAAGTTTTTAATCGCGAATTCCGGCTATAAGGTACTGGGGGGGCTCTACCTGGGTTGGGGAATCGGAGCCAACAATGCCGCCAATATCTTCAGTACGGCGGTCGCCACCAATGTGCTCCGTTTCCGCACCGCCGTGATTCTGATCGCCGTCTTCGTCATCATCGGCTCAACGATAGAGGGACCGGGTTTATTTTTGAGTGAGAGTACCAATTTCGCGAAGAAAACCGAAGCCGAGGCGCCGGCAATGAAACTGGACCCCGCCACCCTGGCCCTGATCGCCACCCTAACCGCGGCTTTGACAATCACGTTCATCACCTATCTCTCCATCCCAACCTCAACGTCCCAGGCGGCCATCGGCTCCTTCATCGGGGTCACGATCGCATCTTTCGGATTTAATGCCGTCAACTGGCACAAATTCTTCATGATGCTGGTCTGCTGGATCTTCCATCCGATTATTGGCCTGGTGCTAGCCGTGATTTTACTGAAGGGGCTCGGATATATAATTGAGAGATTCATTCATAATAACATCACCCGGGACCGCCTCTTCAAGATCGGTTTTCTCATCTTCGGCTGTTACGGGGCTTACGCCCTGGGAGCCAACAATGTGGTGGTCACCACTTCCGCCTATTACAATGTGGGCATGTTCGGTGAAGTGGGCTCCCGGGGTGCCGCCACCCTGGCCGCCACCCTGGGGGGGATCAGTATCGCGCTGGGGGCTCTCACTTACGGAAAAAAAGTAATGATTACCATCGGCAAGAAGATCACCCCTCTCTCTCCCTTTTCCGCTCTGGTGGTGGTGATCGTGCACGCTCTAACCTTGCACTTTTGCACTCAGATCGGGATCCCGGTCTCTTCCTCCCATGCGGTGGTAGGGGCTTTAATCGGCGTGGGGCTCATGAGCGGTACCGCCATGATCAATAAGAAGACCCTGACCAAAATTTTTATCGGCTGGGTGACTACTCCGATAGCGGCGGCGCTACTGGCCTTGATCTTTGCCGGGGTCGCCGAGAGACTGTTGCGATGATATATCTTTTTCAACTTCTTCCATCAGTTCCTGGATCCGGGCAATCTCGCGCCGGATGGGAATAGAGTCAGGCTGGTTCGCTAACAGCTCCCGATAGTAGGCCAGCGCCAGCCGGGGTCTTCCTTGCATCCGGGCGATCTCCGCCAGTCTCAAGTATGGATCCATAAACCGCGGATCCGCTCCAATCGCCAAATGGTAGTGCCGCTCCACCTCCTCCCAGTGCACCTCACCCCGACCGCGAAAATAGCGAAAGAGACTCTCGGCTTTATCATTCTCTTGCAAGCACGGTTCTTCCCAGCCGGCTATCACCAGCCAGAGGACCACCATGCCCAGGAGGCCGAGCGAGGGCATTATCTCTCTCCTTCTCATGGACAGCCAGGAACGACCCGCGGTCAAATGTCCAAGCAACAGCAACAATGCGCCCAGAATAACCGCCAGGGGGAGCAGGCTGGACCACCACTTCAACCCCAGGAAGTTTCCCAGGTTATCAGAGAGATAACCCCGCGAGAGAAGAAAGAAGTTGTAGTAAAAGAGCGGGCTCCTTACCTTCCACTCCACCCGTGGTTCGGTGGCGACGATAACCACCATGATCAGAATGGAGAGGAAGGTTAAGACCGTCACCGGTCCAGGCCATTTCCTGACTGACCAAACCAGAGGAAGGGCCAGAAATGGCAGGGCCGGGATCAGGAAACGGGCTCCCACACTCCCCACCCCGTCCCAGTACGCATAACCAGCGTTAAAGAAGAAGAACCCCAGAACGATCAACAGGGCAAGATAAAACTCCGGGCGATACTTTTTCGAACGATAAAAAAGATAGAAACCGGGGATAGCAAAGAGCAAGACCGGGGCCTGATAAAAGATTCCCCGGTAAGGACTGAAGGTAATCCCCCAGAGGGCGTCCAGTTTCGGCCAGGTAATCCCCAGGAGTCCCGCGCTGTGAATATAAGTCTGGTGAAGGGAGTATGAGCTGGTAAATGGTGATCCGAAGCAGGCGTTATTATAATAGAAAAGGAAGCCGACCGGGATCGCCGCCCCGACCAGCCAAGCGATCAAACCGGTCTTCTTCCGCAAAACCACTAGTGTGTACCCTGCCAGGAGCAACATAATAATCCCCGCCGGGAAATCGGCCAGAAAGGAAAAGCCGGCCAGCAGTCCGCTCAACCATAAGAGAAGAAATCTTTCCGGCCATATCTTTTTCTTCAACCGGACCAGGATAAAAAATGAGGCGATCGCTCCAGCAGCCGCCGTTTGATGCCCGTAAAAGACGGTCGAGAAGGGGAAGGCCAGTGTACCTAACGCATAGGCCAGCGCAACCACCACCCGCAGACGGACCGGGACATCTTTGAAGATTCCGGTCAAGCCATAGAAGAGCACACCCGCCAGGGCCGAGGGGATCCCGATTACCATCAGGGTCAGACCGTAACGCATATATTTTTCCGAATTTACGCCCAGCCACTTCAGAAAGAGATAACCGGGAAGAGCCAGGAGTGAGACCCCGGGAGCCTTGTCCGAGTAGTAGTGGCCTTCAAATTTCACTTTATCGCCGGTATTTTGCTGGTAGGGATCGATCCGGAACGTGCCTTGCTCGGCCAGGGAATAGACCAGATCCAGCCGGCTGGTAGCATTCCATGACTCCACGCCGATAAAGTGGATAAAGTAGGCGTAACAGATAACAATGGTGATAAATATAAGAAAGGGTATTATCCGCAGGCGTTTCATTGTATGCGATGTAACTCGGTCGTGGTAGATAGTTTCTTCCTATTAAAATTAAAATATATCCTATTGTTTTTTATATACAAATACAATTATAGAGAAAGAGAAATAAGACATGCTATAATTAATGATCATGAAGACAGTCATCTTCTATATCTCCGGTCACGGCTTCGGACACGCTTCCCGGATGGCTGAGGTTATCAATGCTCTCATCCGGGATCACCCTGACTTAAAAATCTTCATCAAAACTTCCGCCCCGGAATGGTTCTTCCAGGAGCAGATCCCGGGCCGGTTCCTCTTCTCCCGCCTAGAGTGCGACACCGGCGTAATTCAATCCGACAGTCTCAATCTGGACCCGCGACGGAGCCTGGAAAGTTATGCCGGTTTTCTCGCCGGCCGGGAGAAGCGGGCCACTGCCGAGGTCCGGTTCCTCCGGGGGGAAGGTCCCGGGCTGATCGTGGGGGATATTCCCCCCCTGGCCTTTGCTGCCGCCGATGATGCCGGAATTCCCTCCCTGGGGGTCGCCAACTTCAGCTGGGACTGGATCTATGAACCCTACCTGGACCGTTACCCCGAATACCGCTATCTGCTCACTTCTATCCGGAGTGACTACCGGAAAGCCGGCCTCCTGCTCCGCCTCCCCTTCGCCGGGGAGATGACCGAGTTTGCCGAGATCAGGGACGTCCCCCTGATCGCGCGCCGTTCGCGCCGTTCAAAACACGAGATCAAGGAAATGCTCTCGCTTCCGGATGACCGGCCCCTGATCATCCTGTCATTCGGAGGTTTCAGCCTGGGAGAGGAGTACTACCGACGATTGACCGGGATCAAGGATCTTATCTGGCTGGCCAGCGAACGGGTCGGCTTTGATCTGGAAGGAAGCCGGAACATCAGACGGGAAGAACTTCACCGATTGGGGCTCGGTTATCCCGATCTGGTCAAAGCCGCCGACGTGGTGGTCACCAAACCCGGCTACGGTATTCTCTCCGAGTGCATCGCCAACCGGACCAGGATGCTCTACACTTCCCGGGGAGAATTTCGGGAATATCCCATCCTGGTCGAGGGGATCAAGAGATATCTCCCCTCCGCTTTTATCTCTCAGGATAAGTTGCGGAGCGGTGATATTAAGGAAGAACTCTTTCAACTTCTGGAAATGCCGGAAAATTATCCCCCGATTTCTCTGGATGGCGCTCAAACCTGCGCGGAGATTATCGCCGGTTACTTGTATTAAAATGATAACCAGCCCCCACAATCCCCGGATTAAAATACTGGCCGCCCTTCACCAGAGCCGCACGCGGCGCGAGACCGGCCTTACCTTGATTGAAGGCGTACGGCCGGCCCGGGAAGCACTCACCCATGCCAAGATCCGGACCCTGGTCCTCTCAGAGAAGCTGTGCGGGAATCCGGAAGGAGAGGCGCTCAAAGAACTGGCCCAACAACGGGATATCGAGGTACTCGTAATCACGGAAGGATGCTACCGGAAGATCTCCGGGCTGCGGCACCCGGAAGGTGCCGCGGTGGTGATCGTGCCGGTAAAAACCCCGGCGTCTGATATTTTAAAGGGAGAGTCACGACTGGTCGTTACCGCCGGGATACAGGACCCCGGAAACGCCGGGGCTATTGTCCGCACGGCCGAGGCGGCCGGGGCAACGGGATGCCTGCTTCTGGGGGGGGTAGATATTACCCATCCCCGCTTTTTACGGGCGGCGATGGGGAGCTCGTTCCGGCTCCCTTGCGCGGCGGCCGGAGTCGTTGAGTTCATCGCGGAGGCCCAAAAGACCCCGCTCCGGATCCTGGCCGCAACCACCTCGGGCCCGGCAGTTCATTATAATCGGGCTGATTACCGCTCTCCGGTTGCCATCTGTATCGGGGGGGAGGGGCGGGGGCTACCGGAAGAGATCGAGCGGGCGGCAGACTTCAAGATCGCCGTTCCCATGTCCGGACGGGTAGAGAGCCTCAACGCGGCCGTCGCCGCCGGGATTATTCTTTATCAAGCGCGCATGACCTGGATTAAACCTTGAGAGGTCTAATCTCCACTCCCTATTCCCCATTCCCCAATCCCCATTCAAACTCTAAACGCTCCCGGAAGATGCGTAATCTTCTCCAGGCACTTCCCTTCCCCGGCGATGACCTCCACCACGTCAAACCGGCATCTGACATTAGAGAGTCCCCGGCTTTTCAGATAATATCGAGCCACCCGGATAATTCGCCGCTGCTTTCTCCGATTCACCGAGTATCGGGGGGCCGGAGGATCATTGTTGGTCTTCGTCTTAACCTCCACGAAGACCAGTCTATCCTTCCGCCGGGTAATAATGTCGAGTTCTCCCAATGGGCAGGTAAAATTCCGTTCCAGTATTTTAAACCGATTCTTCCGGAGAAACCGGACGGCCTGCTCCTCCCCCCACTTACCCAGTGATAACCGTTCTTTGGTCATGGAAAAATTCCATTGTTCCCCAATTTTGTGTTTTGATTTCTTCCCGATTATCTGCTATTTTACATAAGAAATAACTGATCCTTCTGTCTCTGCTTCGGGATTGCAATGATTCAATAATTCCGTCGACCTGAAGGTCGACGACTACGACATTTTCGCAGTCACCGCGCCAGGGCGGCGCTGAGTTCCAGATTATAATATTAGCATCCGGTAAAGAGTCGAACAAGAATAAGAACCACCGGCAACATTAAGAAAACGGATATGACAGTAATTTAGTTATGGAAGATCAAGTTTCCTCATCACCAAAAAAGATACGCTCCTACCGGTTCAATAGATTCTTCCTCGAACTCTTCTCCCGGTTCCGGATCTCACCGGTCCAGATTACTTTCACCTTCTCCATTATCATCGGCATCGCGGCCGCTCTTGGAGCCTATGTCTTCAGCTATCTCATCCACCTGGTGGAAGAGTTATGCCGACTGGAGAGCGTAACCCACGCCAGCTCACTTGGTGCCTGGCTGATCATCATCCCGGCCCTGGGGGGGCTGCTGGTAGGGCCGTTGATCTACTTATTCGCCCGGGAAGCGAAAGGACACGGGGTCCCGGAGGTAATGGCGGCGGTGATCAAGAACGGGGGAAGAATCCGGCCGGTAGTGGCGATCGTCAAGAGCATCGCTTCAGCTCTAACCATCGGGACGGGCGGCTCGGCAGGAAGTGAAGGTCCGATCGTTCAGATCGGCGCCGGGTTCGGCTCCACCCTGGGACAGATCTTCCGAATGCCCCCTCGGCGGCTCAATACTTTTATCGCCTGCGGGTCGGCGGGAGGCATATCGGCTATATTTAACGCCCCCTTCGGAGGGATCATGTTCTCCCTGGAAGTCATCCTGGGAGAGTTCCGGGGACTCTCTTTCATCTATGTCGCCATCGCCTCAGTGGTCGCCGCCCTGGTCAGTCGGGCGTTGACCGGCGATCATACGATCTTCGCCATCGAGAAGATGCGGGCCATCCTCTACATGGCCTCACCCTGGGAGATCATCGCCTTTCTCGGCCTGGGAGTCTTTATCGCCTTTATCGCCAAAACCTTCAACTTCGTCCTGGAACACTTCGAGGACATCTACGACAAGATCAAGTTCCCGGAATATCTCAAGCCGATAACCGGGGGATTGGCGGTCGGCTTGATGGCTTATTATGCCACCCGGTTCATCCCGGCCCAGGGACTGAATAATCCTCTCTCCGTTCTGAGCGTCGGCTACTTCACCATTCGGCAGGTGCTTAATCCCGAGAACTACGCGACCTGGCTCGGCTCGCACGGGATTGGGATGCTGGTTCTGGCACTGGCAATGCTGGCCGTCTTCAAAATCCTGGCTACCAGCTTCACTCTTGGTTCAGGGGGATCGGGAGGGATCTTCGCCCCTTCTCTCTTCATCGGGGCCATGGCCGGAGGCTTGTACGGAATCCTGCTCCAGAGGATATTTCCCGGGCACACCTCTGATCCGGCCGTTTACGCGCTGGTGGGGATGGGGGCCTGTTTCGCCGGGGCGGCTCACGCGCCGATCACCGCGATCTTCCTTCTCTTTGAGATGAGCGACAGTTATGAGATCATCCTCCCCATCATGGCCGCGGTGGTCGTGAGCACGCTGGTCGCCCACTGGATTAAGCCGGAGAGCATCTACACGGCAAAGCTGAAGCATAAAGGTATCGATATCACCAAGAAAGACAAGGTCGATATCCTCCAGTACTTGCGTATTAAAGACGTGATGATCCGCGATGTGCAGTTCATCCCGGAGACGATGACGATGGAAGAACTGAGGAAGCAGGTCGGCACCACCCTCCATACCAGCCTTCCGGTCGTCAACTCGGAGGGTGATCTGACCGGGATCATCACTTATAAAGAAATTCATCTGGGGATTGAAGACCCCACCCCG
>JAVCDH010000102.1 GCA_030765805.1 Candidatus Euphemobacter frigidus | reverse complement strand
CTAGTAGAGGAATATTACACCTCCTGGCATGAGGTCACCGATATCAACAATTTCCCCACTGCCAGTGGGGTTATCTATGGACCCCTGAGCCTGGATGCGAGCACCACCCGTCTCAGGTTCAGCTATACCAAAAGTGTGGGGGACCTGGCCTTTGACGATGTGATGGTGAACTGCCTGATTACTCCGACTCCCACGCCCACTCCGACGCCTTCAGTTACCCCGACGCCGAGTGTGACTCCGACGCCGAGTGTGACACCGACACCCACAGCGGTTCCACCAACACCGATTCCGCCGACACCAATTCAGCCAACACCGACGCCTTCTGCCACACCTACCCCCTCTGTGACGCCTACGCCAACACCAAGTGTAACTCCTACGCCGACTCCAACGCCTACGCCAACATCATCGGTAACACCTACCCCGACACCGTCGGCAACCCCGACCTCTACGGCGACTCCATCGCCTACGAGGACTCCGTCTCCGTCACCAACACCCAGTGTGACGCCTACGCCATCGGTAACACCTACTCCGACGCCGAGTGTTACACCGACCTCTACGGCGACTCCGTCGCCTACGAGGACTCCGACTCCGTCTCCGTCACCAACGCCCTCGGTCACTCCTACACCAACACCTTCAGTTACCCCGACACCTTCGGCAACACCCACTCCTACTCCGACACCTACACCTACTGTGACTCCTTCACCCACAGCATCACCAACGCCCAGCGTGACTCCGACACCAACGGTTACTCCCACACCATCAGTTACGCCTACCCCAACACCATCTGTAACTCCGACACCCTCAGTTACCCCGACACCAACACCGTCATTGACGCCGACTCCATCAGCAACGCCAACCCCGACGCCCTCTGTCACCCCGACGCTGACACCGAGCGTAACGCCGACGCCATCTGTGACTCCCACGCCCACTCCCAGCGTTACACCCACACCATCTGTCACGCCAACACCAACTCCCAGTGTGACTCCGACACCAACGGTTACTCCCACACCATCAGTTACGCCTACCCCAACACCATCTGTAACTCCGACACCCTCAGTTACCCCGACACCGACACCAATAACTCCCACGCCAACGCCATCGATAACTCCTACGCCTACATGCTATCTGGAGCTCAAATATTCAACTTACTTAGGAGGAAGTGGTAATGATTGTGGCTATGGGATTGCCGTAGACTCAGATAAATGTGCTTATGTCACTGGTGAAACCAAGTCTTCCGATTTCCCTACCGAGAATTCCTACCAGCCCGGCAAGGCAGGGGGAGATAAAGACAAGGACGCTTTTGTGAGCAAGCTTTCCTCCAGCGGCTCGATCCTTCTGTATTCAACCTATTTAGGAGGAAGTGAAGACGATGAAGGCTATGGGATTTCAGTCGAAAACAGCGTAGCCTATGTTGCCGGTTTTACCAAGTCTTCCGATTTCCCCACCGAGAATCCCTACCAGCCCGGCAAGGCAGGGGGAGATAAGGACAAGGACGCTTTTGTGAGCAAGCTTTCCTCCAGCGGCTCGGCCCTTCTGTATTCAACTTACTTAGGGGGAAGTGAAGAAGAGCGAGGCTATGGGATTTCAGTCGAAAACAGCGTAGCCTATGTTGCCGGTTTTACCAAGTCTTCCGATTTCCCTACCGAGAATTCCTACCAGTCCAGCAAGGCAGGGGGAGATAAGGACAAGGACGCTTTTGTGAGCAAGCTTTCCTCCAGCGGCTCGGCCCTTCTGTATTCAACCTATTTAGGGGGAAGTGAAGAAGAGCGAGGCTATGGGATTTCAGTCGAAAACAGCGTAGCCTATGTTGCCGGTTTTACCAAGTCTTCCGATTTCCCCATCCAGAATCCTTATCAATCAAGTTTGGCTGGAGAGGATGATGCCTTTATCACTAAATTTTCCTCTTCCGGTTCCTCTCTCATTTATTCGACTTATTTAGGGGGAAGTAGCCCCGACTCTGCCCAAGGTATTACCGTAGATTCATCTAATTGTGCTTATATTACCGGTGAAACTCGGTCTTCCAACTTCCCCACCGAGAATCCCTATCAATCAAGTTTGGCTGGTGGGAGAGATGCCTTTGTCAGTAAGCTGAATTGGATATGTTATCAAATTACACCGACGCCCGCCCCATCAACAGCGCTTACCCCAACTCCAACATCGTCACCAACTGCAACAGTGACTCCTTCGCTTACGCCTATACCTACAGTAGCTCCTACCAAAACCCCACTGGGAACACCTATCACTACACCCACTGCTACCACGGCTGCCACACCTATCCCGGAAGAATATTGGTTTGCTTATGGCGTTTTCGGAAAGGGCGAAATTATTATTTATAGCAATGCCTATGTAGATAGTTATAATTCCAGCGAAGGCAATTGGAATTATGGAGGTCAGTATCAAAACGGTGACATTTACAGTAATTATTTCATTGAGGTGAATAATAATGCCCGAGTTTACGGAGACGCGTCAGTAGCCACAAGTAGTCTCCAGGATATTAACATAGGGAGCAATGGTTTTATTACGGGAGATTTAATTTATGATGCCGAGGTTTTGAGCCCTTCTTCAGTAACTATTCCCCCCGGATTGGATTATACAGAAGAAGGAGATCTTGGAGTTACAGGGGCGCCAGGTAAGCGCGGTGATTACCAGATTCAAAATCATAATTTAACTATTAACACCAATAAAACCGTTACTTTTGCAGAAGGAATTTACCGTTTCGCCAGTGCAGAGCTTAGGAATAATTCCCTGCTCAATATCTCCGGCAAAGTGAAAATTTATGTGGAGGACGATTTCACCCTGGGGAACAATTCCAAGGTAAATTCCGGTAGTTACACGGGGATACCCACTAATCTGATCATCTACGCGCAAAAAGTCGATTCCGACTACGGCATACAAGTCAGAAATAACGCGGAGTTTTTCGGTGGTCTGTACGCCCCTGATATGGGAGTAGAGATAAAGAACAATCACCAGTTTTTTGGCGCGGTAGTAGCGAAGAAATTAAAAGTATGGAATAACGCGTCAATTCATTTCGATGAAGCTTTTCAGAGTGACGAAGGTATCTGGCTTCTTACCTCAAGTTATATTCCAAGCAAAGATATCTCCTCTCCTTCGGCTGGGCCTACATCGAGGCCAATGGCGACACCTATACCGGTTTCAACCTATAGACCCACTCCCGCGCCGGCTCCCACTACCCAATGGCTGGTACTGGAAAGCGGAGATTATGATGGTGACGGTAGTTCTGATATTGCCGTTTTTCGGCCTTCATCCGGTATCTGGACAGTAAAAGGCATCACCATCTGTTATTATGGAAGTGAGGGAGATATTCCGGCCAGCGGCGATTATGACGGCGACGGGATATCAGAGATATCTATCTTCAGACCCGGATCAGGACTTTGGGCGGTCAGAAATACGACCAGATATTATTTTGGCGCTGCCGGAGATATGCCCGTTCCCGGCGATTATGACGGAGATGGCTTTTTGGACATCGCCATATTCCGGCCCGGTTCCGGACTATGGGCCATCAAAGACCTGAGCTGTATCTATTGGGGGGCGGCGGGAGATATTCCGGTTCCTTCGGATTATGACGGGGATTGGATAACAGAGATAGCTATCTTCAGACCTTCATCCGGCCTCTGGGCTTTGCGAAACTTAAGCCGTATCTACTTCGGAGGTTCCAGTGATTCCGTTGTTCCTGGAGACTACGACGGGGACGGCTGTTGCGACATGGGTATCTTCCGGCCCTCCTCAGGCATGTGGGCGGTGAGAGGGGTTACCCGGGTTTACTTCGGGGGTTCTTCCGACCAGCCGGTGCCTGCGGACTTCAATGGTGACTCTGCGGATGACATTGGTATATTCCGGGATACTTCGGGTCTGTGGGGGATAAGGGGTATAACAAGGGTTTATTTCGGGACAACGGACGACATCCCCGTCACGAGATAAAATAGGGGACGGAGCAAATATTTCAACTTGCTTTCCCCACTACCGGGGGTCACCCCACCCCGGGGATATCCCGGTGACGAGGTAGGTACGGGGCATCGGGACGGTCTCATTAAACTTCCTCCACCCCAGCATGCCAACAGCAATGATCGCCGCCGCCCCCGGCTGACCGAAGCCTCTGATCCCCAAAAACCTATTTCACTTCCAGTGAACACACTGGCTAAACTTATCTTCCGCCCCGGGCGCACCCGAAAAGACTCATCGCTCTGGAACGAATTGATTGAGCGTTACCATTATTTGGGATACAATCCACTGCCCGGCGCACAAATCCGATATTTGGTCTTCGCCGGATCTCATCTTCCGGCAGCTCTGGGTTTCGGGGCCGCTGCCTGGAAAACCGCGCCACGGGACAACTTTATCGGGTGGACTGCCGAACAGCGTGTCCGCAATCTTCACCTGATCGTTAACAACGCCCGATTTCTTATTCTCCCCTGGGTTGCCGTTCGCAATCTCGCTTCTAAAATACTGGCTACCGTCGCTAAACGTTTGCTCAAAGACTGGGAAAACCGATATGGTTATCAACCCCTCCTCCTGGAAACTTTTGTTGAGAAAGACCGCTTTTGAGACACCTGCTATCGTGCGGCTAATTGGATCCAGGTTGGAGAAACTCAGGGACGGGGAAAACTTGATCGGAATAACCGTCGCCTTCTCCTCGTGAAAAACATATTTCTTTATCCCTTACATAAACGATTTCGTGATAAACTTTGCTCTTCTTTACAACATTAATCCGGGCTAAACCCGTGAAAATGATATATTATTAAATGAGCGCTATGAAGAAATTACCTTCATATTTCACCGGATGGATTACCGGGGCGGTGCTGGCGCTTCTCCTTATCTCCGGGCTCTCTCCCCTGAGCTGCAAGAAGCGGAAAGAAGGTGAAGCTTCCTGCACGACCGAATTCCTGGAAGTCAATCTCAAAAAGTTCCCCGAGAATCAGTATAATATAATCCCGGACCGCTCCGACGCCGATAAGATAATCCAGGCTGGGGAGGCGGTCAAGTTGACTTTCTACGGGGCAACCCGGATCGTGGGCGGCTCTTGTATGCTGCTGGAATATAAGGGGAAGAAGCTCCTGATCGATGCCGGGATCTTTTTCATGCCCAGCTTGGTCCCGCTTAACAAACGTTTTGAATTCGACCCCGGAGAGATAGACTACGTCATCCTGACCCATGCCCACGCCGATCACAACGCTCGCCTCCCTCTTCTCTATCAGCTGGGATATAAAGGAAGTATTTACGGTACTCCACCCACCAAGGATATCAGTGATGTCATGCTTCAACTGGGAGTAGGACTGACCGCCCGGCGATATCGGGTAGATTTCCGGAATAAGACTGTTCACAGCCGCTCATGTAATAAAGCCCGGGGACTGCGCCCGGACGAGTTCCTCGACGTTCGCAGTGCCCGGACCTGGATCAATAATCTGGGTTATCGCTCCTGCCGGGCGTGTCAGGAGATAGTGAAGAGAGATAAGGCTGTTCTCAGCAACAAGGTAAACGAGTGGTTCCAGACCGTTCAGCCGGAAAAGTGGATGGACCTCGAAGACGGGATCAGGTTTCGACTCCATAACGCGGGACATATCCTGGGCAGTTCCCAGGTAGAGCTGATCCTGGGAAAGGGGAAGGAGGCAATTACGCTGGTCTTCGGGGGGGATTACGGCAATCAGATCTCCCCCCTGATCAGACCGCCGGATCAGGTCAAGACCGCTGATTACGTCATCACCGAGGCTACTTATGGAATGGTCAGAAAAGAATTCACCGAGCCCTATTTTGATGATTTTATCAACGCGGTTGTCTCGGCGGTCCGGCGGGGAGAACGGGTCATCATACCGGCCTTCGTTCTGAGCAAATCCCAGAAGATTATCTCCGTCCTAGCCGAAGAGGCATACCTGGGAAGAATCCCGAAAAACTGCCCTATTATCGTTACTTCCCCGACGGTAAAGAAACTCAATGACATCTACCAGAAATACCTCCAGCAGGCTCCCGAAGAATATTTCTCCGAGCGAACGAAAAAACGGCAGAAGTGGCGGAACCCTTTTCAGAACGAGCAGTTCTTCTTCGGGTCGATCAACAACTACCGGAAGAAATACAGAGAGATCCGGACCCCGGCTATATTCCTGGTCTCATCCGGGATGATGGACTTCGCCAGCTCACTGGAGATGGCAGAGAAGTATCTCTCCGACCCCAGGTCCAACTTCTTCATTGTCGGGTGGCAGAGCCCGACCTCCGTTGGGAGGGCGGCCATGAAGTTGCCGGAAGTAGTGATCAAGGGCAAGACGATTCCGGTGCGGGCAAAGGTTAAGAAGTTCGGACAGTTTTCATCTCACGGGGACCTGACCATGCTGCTGGACAATATCAAGAACTACAGGAACCTCAAAGGGGTGATTGTTCAACACGGGGAAGCGGAGTCAGCTCTTAACCTGGCCCACTTAATCCATCAGGACTTCGGCTACCCGGTCTTCGTGCCGGCCTTCCTGAACACGCTTTGGCTCGACAAGGAGTCTTTTTTGAAAGTAGACCATGACTTCTCTTTCTCGGCCCAGCGACTTCGCCAGCTCGATCCCGTCCTCGAGCTTCCCCAACCCACCCTGGAGAAGAAACAACAGGTGGCTTACAACAACCTGGCCCAGGCCGAGAAGGCCTATCGCGGAGACAACATGGATCTGGCCCTGAAATACGCCCGGGACGCTGTCCGGCGCTACTCCGCCCTGGCCGACGCCTATTACCTGATGGGCAAAATCTTCCGGAAGAAGGGTAAGACTCAGCAGATGCGTCAGGCCTTTCAAAAAGCGGTTGAGATCAATCCCTATAACGCCCGCTTCTATCTCGGGCTGGCCAGAAGTTATCTCCAGGAGGGGAAGACCAATGACACCATCCGTGAACTGCGGACCTGCCTCTATTACCAGCCTGAGGATATTGAGGCGCTGGCCCTGCTGGGAGAGATCTATTGCAACAGCAATCTGGAATCCATCGGACTGGAATTATTGAAGGCCGCCAACTCCATCGACCCTTATGATGAGGAGGTAAGCGTCCAGCTTGAGGAGGTGGTAAGGGAGAAAGAGAAACGACGGATCTATTACCTGGCTAGCCGGAACGGAAAATATTTTCACTATCCCTGGTGTCCCGTGGCCCAGAAAATATACGAACAGAATCGGATCCGGTTCAAGAGCCGGTCGGACGCTCTAAAGAAGGGCTACATGCCCTGTATCCAGTGTAATCCATAATTAGGGAATAGGGAATAGGGAATGGGGAATAGGACCTACGGCATCCATTCCCCATTCCCTATTCCCCATTCCCTATTTAGCCTTTCTCAACTTATTCAAGATGAACTGCCTATCCCGGGCGATTAGATCACTCTTGTAATTGGGGGCTTTCTCCATGATCAGGTCCAGCAGGTCCAGCGCCTCCCGGAACCGCTCGGTGACGATCTGTCTGCGCCCTTTGAATTCATGGGCTTTCCCTTCCTCCAGCAACGCCCGGGCCTTCATGTAAGCAAACTGCGCGTCAAAGGCGACAACCTCACTTTTTAACTCGCCATCCGTGAACTCCCATGAACGCTCCAGGTAGTGCTTTAAAAGATAAAGAAGAGCAGGAAGAGTGACGAGCAGAATTATCGTTATAATAATAATCCGTCGGGCACGCGTTCGCTTAAATCTATGACTGAGCAACGCGGATTTTCTCCCGGTTTTAAATTCCATCTTATTACCTCTGTTTTTTCGATATCATAGACTCCCATTCCAGTAATAATTTTTTCCATCGCAAGCCGGAGCTGAAACCTCCCATACATCCGCTGGACCGAATAACCCGGTGACATGGGATAAGTAAAGGCAATGGGTTGGCTTTCAGGGCTCCACCGACTGCCCGGGCGGCGGTAGGTTTCCCGATCGAGCGCGCAATCCATCCATAAGAACGGGTCCGGCCGAAGGGTATGGCCCTTACCCGGCGCCAGACTATACGCTGAAAAGGACTGTATGCTTCCAGAGCGAGGGAAACCCCGCTCAAACCCAGAATCTCACCCCAATCGTCTCCCGCGCGCTGACGCTTGCGCGCCCCGATCTTTGCCGGAGGAGACGGCGGTAAGATCAAGCCAAGGAGCCGCCCTTCATCCCACCTTAACCTCAGTGGCCCGAGGAGAGATGAGATGATTTTATCGTCATTGCTCTTCAACGAATCAAAAACGCAATCAAGCCCGACAGCAGTAACTGGCCATCGACCAGCATCTCGTGGTTTAGGCCCTGGAAGATTATTCTCTTATAATAAAAGAGTAGGTAGAAACAGCCATAAGCGATCACCCCCAGATAACAGAAGCCGAAAGGAGGTACCCACCCCTGGAGCGTGGCCAGAACCAGCAATAACGCGGTCAGGCCGGTGAGGATGAGAAGCATAATCTTGGTCTTCTCCACCCCCAGAACAACCGGTATCGTCTCTCGGCCGACCAGTCGGTCTCCCTGGATATCCCGGATGGCGAATAATGAAGATCGAACAAACATAATACTAAAGACGAATATAAAGACAACTATTACCGAGATAACGGGAGGGGTACCGGTCCGGGTGGAGGCGGCCGGTACCAGGACCGCCAGAACACCCCAACCCAGTGAGCTGAAAAACTCCTTCAACCCGGTCAGGTTCTTCAGTCTCCTCCCCGGGAGGATCGTAAAGCTGTAAGCCAGACCGAAGAGAAGCGTGAAGACGGTCAGAAGCAAGGCTCCCTTTCCCAGGAGGAAGGCGCAGAAGAAGGCCGTCGCCAGGGAGACCGCGATAAGGGCATATAATATCTTCCGGTTGCCGCGGAAGAAATGATGACGAGATGGTTGGTTGAGAAGAATGGCCGGTTGCTCGGCGAAAACATTGAGGTTGTAGATAGCCAGCAAAAGAGAGAAAGAAAGAAAGATCGCCGGCCATTGGAGCGGGATTCCCAACAAGCGCATGGAGGCACAGGTAAGGCAGGCGCCACCGAGAGCGATAAAAAAATGCGCTTTTACAATGACGGTCAGCAACAGGTAAAACCACCGCAGACAGGCGTTCTTTCGATTCCAGGACCAATCCCGGAGACGGTCAACCACCCCCTGGATCAACCAGTTCGGAGTCGAGGCCCCCGCCGTCACGCCCACCGTTTGAAAACGGCTCAGCCTCTCCATCTCCATCTCGTCGGCGGTCTCAACCTGGAAGACCGGGACCCGGTTACCGGCTAACCTGGTCAGACGAGCGGTATTGGCGCTGTTCTTCCCCCCCACCACGACCATGGCGTCGACCTGGCCGCTCATCTCGCTCACCTCTTCCTGACGGGCCAGGGTGGAAGGGCAGATCGTCTGCAACACCTCGAGGCCCGGAAACCTTTCTTTAAGAACGGCCGCTAGCCGGTCGTAGTCATCCTGGTTCTGGGTTGTTTGAGAGACCAGACAAACGCGATCGAGCCGGGGAAGTCGATCCGTTTCTTCCCGGCTGCTGATCACATATCCCCTACCCTTCGCAAATCCTAGTAAACCTTTCACCTCGGTATGTCCCCGATCTCCGAAGATAATCGTAGAATAGCCGTTGCCGGCATACTTTCTAATCTGACCCTGAACCCTGAGAACATCCGGGCAACTGGCATCACAGATTTTCGCATCCGTGGTTTCAAGGCGTTCCCGCTCTTCCGGCGAGATCCCGTGGGCACTGATGAAACATACCGTTCCCCGTTTGAACTTCTCCATATTCCGGCTTGAGGTAATGCGTTTGGAAGAGAGAAGTTCCACTACCTGAGGGTTATGAATCAGCGGACCATAGGTGATAATGCCTCCTTTCTCTTCCCGGGCCCGTTCCAGAACCATCTCCAGGGCCTTCCTCACCCCCATGCAGAAGCCGGCTTTTCTGGCTACGATCAATTTCATTTGACTTTTTTCCTCGGAAAAAATATTGCTAAAGACATAATCATTAAATTGAGCAATTATTACGGATTAAAACACAAATAAGAAAGTGACTGCAAAGACAATCTATGCTAATTTATTGTTCAGAAATTTACAATAAGGAACACCAATGTCGGTTTTCTTGCAAAATATTTTAAAGAGTGCCCGGTCGGATATCAAAAGAATTGTTCTCCCGGAAGGTAATGAGCCCCGGACACTGGAGGCGGTAAAAAAGGTCACGGATGAAGGAATAGCCAGTCTGGTCCTTCTCGGCGATGACCGCAAAATACAACTCTCACTCGACAAAATGGGGGTTGCCCGCTCCAGGATACATATAATTAACCCGGAAACTTCCGACCGACTGGAGACCTACGCAACCGCATTTTACGAATTGCGCAAAGACAGGGGGGTTACCCCTGAATCCGCCGTAAAAACGGTTCAAGACCCTATTTATTTTGGAATAATGATGCTTGAGTCCGGGGAAACGGACGGCCTGGTTGCCGGGGCGGCGCATTCCTCCACTGACATCATTCGCCCCGCCCTCCAGATAATCAAAACCGCCCCGGGCATAAAAACCGCCTCCAGCATGTTCTTTATCATCAAGGAAGATCACATCTATCTTTTTGCCGATTGCGGCCTCAACCAGGAACCGGACGCGGAACAGCTGGCCGATATTACCCTTTCTACCGCCCTGACCGCCAGATCATTCGGGATCCTGCCAAGAATCGCCCTGCTCTCTTATTCCACCAGGGGTTCGAGCAAAGGAAAAGAGGTAGAGAAGATGATCAGAGCAACCGGACTGGCCCGCGCACGACTGGAAGCGGAATATGAGGGAAAATTTATAATCGATGGAGAATTACAGTTCGACGCCGCTTTTGTTCCCGCTGTGGCCGGGATAAAATGTCCCGACAGCCCCCTTCGGGGAAGGGCTAACGTGTTCATCTTCCCGAACTTAGGCGCCGGCAATATCGCTTATAAACTGGCCAACAGATTGGCCGAAGCCGACGTATACGGCCCCATTTTACAGGGCATCGCCCGTCCGGTAAATGATCTCTCCCGGGGTTGTTCGAGTTCGGATATCGTTGCCACTATCGCCATCACCGCAATCCAGGCTCAACTGGAACAGACCGGGGGATAAAATCAAACTAATTAAGTTGACAGAACGGGATGGGTTATAAATAATTCATGCCTTATATATTCAAATTAAAAAGGAGCATTGTTTATGAAATCTCATAATAACAATTCCGAATTCAAAAAAAACATTCCCATGCATGTTATCCACGGCACCGAACAGTGGTATGTCGAGCAGGGTGTAGATACCGTCCCGGGGTTGAACAAACGTATTGCCGATGGAACCTTCCTGGACCTGATAAAAGCGGCCGACCAGCGATATGACTGGTACACCGAGACAGCCGCCCAGACCATTCTGGAGAGTCCAAATCCCATCCGCCTGGTCATCATCGCCGGCCCCTCCAGTTCCGGCAAGACCACAACTACCAACAAAATCGCGGAGCGGCTCCAGAAAAAAAACTTAAAGCTGATCCCGATGGTGTTGGATAACTACTTCTTCGACCTGGAGATGCATCCCAAGGATAAGTACGGAGACTATGACTTCGAGACCCCTCAAGCTCTGGATCTTCCTCTGATCAACAAGCACCTGGGAGATCTGCTGGCCGGCAAAGAAATCCGGATGCCGATCTATGATTTCAAGACCGGCCTGCGCCAGGAAGAGACGGTCCCACTCCATCTCAAAGAGGATGAGATAATCCTTATCGACAGCCTTCATGGTCTCTACGGACCGATGACTCAGAGCGTTCCCGTAGAGAATAAATTCCGGCTTTATATCGAGACTCTCTCACAGTTGAGGGATATCAATGGGGAATGGACCCGCTGGACCGATATCCGGTTGCTGCGGAGGATGGTCCGTGACAGCTGGCATCGCAGCTACTCTCCGGTAGCTACGATCGGCCACTGGCATTATGTAAGGAAGAGCGAGATGAAGCATATCGTTCCCTTTATTACCGAAACCGATTTCGTCGTCAACGGAGCGCTGGCTTACGAACTACCGATCCATAAGAAATACTCTTTTGGAGATCTGAAAGAAGCTATCGACAAGTTCCGGGATGATCCCGGCAAGCAGGACGCCTACCTCCGGGCCCATCGGGTCTATCAACTCTTAGACACCATCACCATGGTGGAAGATGATTCCTGTGTCCCGCGCCGTTCCCTCCTCCGGGAGTTTATCGGCGGGAGTGATTATAAATATTAAGGTAACTACTCCGGTTGTTAGGTTCCAGGTTCACGGTTCACGGTTTGTTGCCTTGCGCACTTCATATGTCTTGAGATAGCTGATGAATCTACCAACGGCAACACGTGTTCATCTGGCATGCTCGTAAACATCTTTGAATTTATTGGGCGAACGGTACACTTTCCGAGTCAATTCACGTGCCAATTGCCAAGCCTCAATATCTTCAAACCGTTCAATCTTCATCACTCTCTAACCGTGAACTGTGAACCCCTGAACCTGAGTAGTTACATATTAAGTCACGTTGCCTTGTGGATACGTCTCTTCATAAACGCCTTCACGAACTGCGATAGTTCTTTGACCCCGAGCAGATAGGAAGCCCCCGCGAACGACGCCAACCCTGTAAGCACCGGAACGGCTACCAGAATCAATCTCCCCCCCAGTCCCCCGCCGGAGATCTGGACCCGGATAAAGATCACAGTCAGCCAGATGATCAACCCCATCAGCCCGGAAGCGATGCTGATCCTGGTCAGGGAGGAGAGAATCACCTTTCCCCGGAGCGGGCCCAATCTCCGGCGGAGCAGATAGAAGAGAACCCCCATGTTTAAGACGGCGGCGATACTGGTAGAGAGAGCCAGTCCTCCTTCCCGCAAGTGGATTCTCAACCAGGGAGTATAAACGACCATCAGGTTTAAGGCGAGGTTCAGGAGCATGGCACCGAATCCCACTTTAACCGGTGTCCTGGTATCCTGACACGAATAAAAACCCTGGGTAATTATCTTCAGGGCGGCAAAGGCCGGAAGCCCCAGGCTGTAAAAAAGCAGAACCCAGGCAGTCGCTTCGGTTGAATCCGGTCCAAACGCCTTCCTCTGAAAGAGGAGTGTAATAATCGGTCGGCGGAGCACAATCAGGCCCACCGCGGCGGGGATCGTAACCAGCATTACATTCCGCAAGGAGTGTGAGAAGGCAGTCTTGAACTCTTCGATTTTTTCCCGGGCCATCAGCCGTGCCATAACCGGCAACGCGGCAGTGGCAAAAGCGATCCCGAATATACCCAGCGGCAACTGAACCAGGCGATTGGCGTAGTAGAGCGCGGCAGGAGCCCCCTCCCCGATCACCAGAGCCAGAAAACGGTCCACCACCGTGTTCAACTGGAAGACAGCCAGACCCAGGATCCCGGGCCCCATTAAGAGCGCGATCTTCTTGACGGCGGGGTTCCTCCACTCCGGGAGGAAGCGAAACCGGAATCCCTTCCGCCTCAAAATCGGAATCTGGAAGCTGAGCTGGATTATCCCGCCGATAAGGATTCCGACCGCCAACCCGAAGATTCTTTCTTCCGGGGTCTTCCCGAAGCGGGGGCAGAGCACAAAGAGAGACGCGATCCAGATCAGATTTAAGATTGCCGGCGAGAGGGCGGGGACAACGAAATGCCGGAGACTGTTTAATATCCCCATCGAGAGGCCGACCAGACAGATAAAGAAGAGATAGGGGAGCATAATCCTGAGCAATCGAAAGACCAGGAGGTACTTGTCGCTCAGGCTGAAGGTATTGGTCACCAGCCAGATAACGACAAATCCCGCCAGGACCAATCCGGCCAGGAAAATCGCTATCAGGGAGAAGATAATCGTAGCGACCCGCCACCCTTCTCTGATCCCTTTCTTCTCCAGATACTCGGTAAAGACGGGCACGAACGCCCCGGTCAACGCTCCTTCTCCGAGCAGTTTACGAAAGAGATTGGGGATGGTAAAGGCCACCACAAAAGCGGAGACGGCCAGGCCGGTCCCGAATAAGCTCGCGGTCAGAATATCCCGGACCAAGCCCAGGATCCGGCTGAGCAGAGTAGCCGAGCCGACCACCCCGGCTGAACGGCTAATCTGATCTTCCCAGTTATCTTTCGAGTTCATCTTTGGCCTTGACGACAACAAAAATAATCCATATATTCATCCGCAACAATAAAGTTAATTTCTAATGGAGCTATCATAACATGCCTCAATCAAAATCAGCTGACAAGCGCTTGCGTCAAAATATAGTTCGCCGGAAAAGAAACCGGGCTCTTCGGTCCGCTCTCAAAGCCGGCGGACGCGTCTTTCTGGAACAGCTTGACAGCGGCGATCAAGAGAAAACCCAGGCGGAACTCAGGAAGGCTTATTCGCTGCTGGATCGAGCGGTCATAAAGGGCGTAGTGAAAAAAAATTACGCCGCCCGGAAAAAATCACAACTATCCCGGAAATTAAACTCGATCTAATCAGAATATCGCCCCCCGTTCACTCCCCGACAAGCGCCGAAGCCGTTCCCCGTCAAAGTAAGTCAGCAGCCCCATCCATCCGCGCCAGATCGACAATCAATCGCTCCAGTGCCAGTCGGGGGGACTTTTCTCCCCCTTTCAAGGCATCATCGGCTTCGACCAGACGGCGATAAATATACGGGATAGCCGTCGACTTCATTCTCTTCACCTGCCTCAGAAAGTCGGACTGATAAAACCGCACCCCCGCCGCTTCGCACACCGACCGGGAATTCTCCGTCCGAGCCCAGGCCTCGATCCCCAGCCAGAGCTTTCGGAACGAACTGACCATCAAAGACAGAATCTTCAGGGGAGCCTCGCCATGATCGAGCAAGTGGTTCAGGAGAATCAAAGCCTCATCGGAGCGCCCGGAGACAATCAAGCCGGTCAGGTCGAAGACCTTCCCTCTCCGACCAACCCCGATAATCTCCTTGATCTCCTCCGAGGTGACTACTCCGGGACCATCTTTATAGAGTGAGAGCTTCTCCAGTTCCCCGGTCATCTTTCCCAGGTCATTGCCGGTAGATAGAACCAGCTCCTCCAGAACCCCGTCCGGGATGGTCAAGTTCCGTTTGGAAGCTTCTTTCCTGCCCCAATCCAATAACTTCACGCCTTTGAGGGGCGAGAAGGTCTTGACGTACTTCTTCGGAAAAAGTGAGAGAGGGGTCCAGCCCCGGCTTGCTCGGTTAATCAGAAAAACCAGGCAGGCGTTGGGTTCGGGGTCGGCGAGATAGTCACGGAGACGCTTCCAGATGGCGGGAGAGAGCTTCTCCGCCCGGTCCACCACCACCAGCCGTTTAGCCGTCTCTAACCTGTTATCGACGGTAGAGAAGAGGTCCCAGGCAACGGTCCGAACGGCATCGAGGATCAAAGCGGCGGTTGCTTCATCGCCCAGCAGGTATTCATAGTTCAGCGGTTCCTCCTGGCGGGGAAAGATATCCCCCTTGAGTTCACGGAGAAAGATCAGTTTTCGATATGAGTCTTCCCCCACCAGGCAGTAGAGCGGTTGGATGGTTCTCGATCTGCTTGTGCGCGGCGTCCTCATTATCGGATGAAAACTACCAGATCGAGACAACGTGGTCAACGATCCTCCGGGCGGTATCCTGGTAGGCTTTGGGGCGGGCCGCTTCCTCCTCCTCCGGGAGGCTGTTCTCCACAAAAAAATCGGTATGACCCCGGATTTTTTGTCCGGAGATGAGGATCTCGCCGGAAGTCCGATCCTTTAAGGTGATCATCACGATTATGTAAAGACGGTACTCTTCCACCACATTCTCATCCTCGCCCGTATAACCCAGCACCCGACGTTCCCAACCGGTGATCTCTCCCAGCAAGACGGTATCCGCTTCCGCTTCGGCTACCGGGCGCAAGTTGCCGTCCTGCCGGAACCGGGTTATCACCGCATCGGTGAGATCGACATCGAGCCCGGTCTGGTAGGTCTTGTTTTCAAAGGTGGGAACATAGACGGTACGCAGATGAGGCGGGAGCGTGGTACCAAGCCGATAAGAACCACAACCGGCGGTGGTGAGAAAAATCCCCGATACAATCGCCCAGATTCGAACTGAAAAAACAAATTGTTTCATTGGACCGGCAGCTTTTCCCGGGCTAACCGGGCATAACGCGAATCCGGATATTTGTCTATTATCTTGCGGTAATAAAGCCGTGCTCCTTCCGGGGAACCGGCACTTTCGTAAAAGGCCGCGATATCATATGCCTTCTCCGCTTTCAGATCAATCAATTCGGAGATCTTCTCATCCGCTTCAGCTCTGATCGGGTTATTAGGATATCGCTTGACGAACCTCTTGAAATACCTTACCGCCTTATCTACTTCTTTCGGGTCATAATCGGACCTCAGGGCTTCCTCATAATAGCAGACACCGAGATTGAAGAGGGCGAGAGGAATAACATCGGTCCCCGGATAGTTATTCAGAACCACTTCATATTCCGTGACCGCGTCTTCATAATTTCCCTGCATTCTCAGCGCCTCTCCCAGGCTGTACTGGGCTTGAGGAGATACCCGGCTGAAAGTAGCATTGTTCACTACCGTTCGAAATATCTTTTCCGCGGTTCCCAACCCCGACCTGATCCGAAAGAAGAGAAAGTAGCGTTTTCTCCCGTCCAGAAAGGCTTTGCCGATATCGAACTGACGTTTGAGGATCTCGCCCAGATTCCCCTTCCCCGGATAATCATCCAGAAGCGTTTGATAAGCCTCAAACGCGTCATAAAGTTCATCTTCCTTCTCCAGACAGACCCCGATCCGGAACTGCGCGGAGGAAGAAAGTTCCGACTCCGGATAATCATCAACCAGATCTTCGTACCGGTCGAGTGCCTTACCGAACTCGCTTTCCAGCTCCAGAGCTTGAGCCTCCTTCCAGAGAAGCCGCGCGTTGTCAATAGTTTCGAAGCCCTCTTCCCGAACTATCGCGTCACTTCCTGACTCAACTCCCCCGCAGGCTTGAATCAAGAGGGGGAGGACCAGAAATGCACACAGGATTGTTCCAATCTTCATATAATTTAA
>JAVCDH010000114.1 GCA_030765805.1 Candidatus Euphemobacter frigidus | reverse complement strand
GTTGAATTCCTTCTCCTCCGGGCTAAGCTCGCTCGGCGGCCGCGCCTGGTCGACCAGCAGCGCGGTCTGCGTGATGGTGAGGCCGTCGTTGATAACGCGATTCGCTATCTTGATCTGCGCTTCCTGATCTCTCAATTTCATCAGGACCTTGGCGTGACCGAAGGTGATGCTGCTTTCGTGGACGTATTTCAATACCTGGGGATGGAGGATATGGATCATCCGCAGAAAATGAGAAGCGGTTGTCCGGTCTATCCCCAGCTTTTCGGCCAACTCTTCCTGGGTATAGTTATACGTCTCTATAATCTCCTGCATCGCCATCGCCCGCTCTAAGGGAGACAGATTGAGCCGGACGATATTCTCCACCAAACCCTTGATTAAAATATCCGCTCCTCCCTCGCTGTCCTTATCGATCGCGGGGATCTTCTCCCAGCCGAGTTGATCCATCGCGCAGAGTCTTCTTTCCCCGGCGATCAGTTGAAAGTAATCCTTCTTCTTCGATACGACAATCGGGCAGAGCAGGCCGTGGGTTTTGATCGAGTTGACCATATCTTCGATATCCACCCTCCCGCTTTTAAACCGTAGGCGATAGCCCTCGATCTTTATCTTTTCCCGATCGATCATCAACAGTTTCATGGCCTAATCTCCTTATACACAAAAATGTGCCACGTGGCACATCTCAGTCGGCAAATTGGATTTTTGAGCGTGTTGATGGTGCATTTATGTCAACTTTATTACTAGTAAAATTGCTTGAATATAGAATTTTCCGCAGCTTGATTTAAAATCGGCTTGAATTTTTCAAAGCATGAAGAGGGGAAAATCAATGTTGGGAAATTAGAGATTTTTTCTTCTATAAGATTCTTCATTACATCAATTCGATTCTTAAAGTTATTTTCATTTTGTGGACTTATATCTAATTGAATGAATAAAGCCTTTTTGACGTTTGAACATTGCGGAAAGTTGTCTTTAGCTTCTTCAATGATCTTACTCAATCTATTGGAGAGCTTATCAATTTGTAAATTTTCTTCATCTGGATAATAAACGGAATTTTTCAAGTCATAATGTTGAAAACGACTTCCGTTTTTTTTAAATTCTATGTTTGTTTGTTTATCTTCATGTTTAAAAATAAATTCTGTCTTTTGTTCATTGCCAATAACTTTAATTGAAATGTCATTAAATAGATATTCGATCTCATAAAATTTAAAACTTCCCTCGCTGAATTTGACACATTCATTAAACGTATTAGCAAATAGATCACTATGGATAAATTTCACTATGTCACGCCTCAAATGATAGGTTATAGCTTCTCCATCGAAACGAACTCTAGTAAATTCACGTAAAATATTATTATCTCTAATATATAATTCGCTTGAGACAGCATCTGCAATCAAACATAAGTTATGAAATTCATTGTTTTTTCGTTTTACCTGTATGCACCATTTTTCACCATTATATTGGAAAATAAAATCACAGCCGTTTCCATCGATTAATTTCTTTAAAGTTCCAAGGGAAGCTAACAAATAAGCACAATATATTTCTGCTTGTAGAGAAGACAATTTTTGCGTTAATTCAATCCCTTTTTGTCCTCTAGCTTCTTCAAAGATATTACATAAAAGAACTTTTCCATGGGCTTTTTCTATGGCTTTCAGTTTATCTCCAAACTCATTAATATTTTTAGCATCAAACTTAAAAAATAGATCCCTTATCAATTTACAATCTATTGGATATGGTGACTCCTTTAAAATCTTATCATTAATTATCTTTGAATAATACTTTGTTAAAACTTTATATAAATCACTATCTGACCCGGGAGGCAATTCAGTTTTTTTTATAGAAAGATGCCCCAATATAATATTTTTTGCTTCTTCGAATGAACTTACTGTTTCTGATAATTCTGGTATTGTAACCGGTTCAACAATCATCTTGAAAAATCCTCAATAATTTCAACTTCTTTTTTAGTCAACCCATACAATTCATAAACAAGCTGGTCGATTTGTTTATCGGTGGCTTTGATTTGGCGCTCAAGCCTAGTTTTCTCATCAGGCGTTTTGGCCTTCGCAAGTTGCCTGTTCAAACTCAGCATTTGCTCGACCAATGATACCATCTTGGTGTGCTTCATCACATCTTCCGCGACCGCAAAATCAATCATTCGAAATGGCATGGAATTGAGCTCGTTCGTGCCGACATTGTTATTTGAACTGGTGAGTTTGAACCGCCATTGAAATAACTGAGAGTTGAGTAATCCCAGGATATATTCAAGCCGATATGCTGAATCGTCGTATATCGAAATCGAATTGGTTGAATCGGCAAAATATGTATGCTCTGGAACAATGGTGGCAACTATGCGGAGGCGTTCATCAACGCCGGTAATCCTCTGGGTGGCAATCCGGCGGCTGGTTGTGACCATTCGGGGCGAATTGTCTTGCAGGAATCGTTTTTCATCAAACCACTCACGTTTGCCCTGGCTAAGGCGCACATGGATACAATACTGTCCTACCTCAACGCCCTTCAGCAAGCGCGCCATTCTTGAGTCAGCCACAATATACCGTCTATATATCGTCTGGTTAATCTCTCCTCGATTTACCTTAAAATCGTTAACATCGCCAAGCCGGCGAATATTTTTATTTTTGTGAAGTTTAAGACATAGCCGCCATTGAACAGAATCAACCATTGGTATCGGAAATGTACTGGGATTCAATATAGCAGCATCTAAATAATTGATCATGCTTTCACGACAAGGATCATTGAACCGATTCCAAGGATAAGTACGAACAAGTAGTCTAGCTACCTTTTCATCTGTTTTCGGCTCTTTCATATATGTGATAACGACAGTTGATAGCTTAGCATCCTTGAATATTCGCTTAGAGGCATTATCTTTCTGAGGGAAGCAGTCAGCGATGAAGCTACTTGAGCCAAGTAGTAGATACCTGCGCGTTTTTGCGCAACTGATATCGGCAAGCAATGCAAGTGGGACTATCATGCCAAACCTAGCATGCATTCTCATAAGAGTCTTTGAGCGAACTAAGAAAAACCTGAAGAGATTTGTTTTCCCTCCAAGAGCATATTTATAGTCTTGATTATAGCGGACATACTCACTGAGAACAGAGTGCGGCCAAGATGTCTTGCCTCGTTCTTTTTCCAAAACATCATACGGCGGATTACCAATCACGGCATCAAAACCGCCTTTCTCCATGATCTCCGGGAATTCGGCGTTCCAATCGAAAACATTAATTCTAGATTGTTCCTCATCATCCAGTAACGTCAACTGCTCACCCTCATAAAAATCCGGGCCGATCAGGGAATTACCGCATTTGATATTGTTGCCCAGATCCGGGAGGGCCCGTTCCCGCCAGAGTTTCATCTGACGCTCCAGTGAATCCTGGTTTTCATTCTCCAGGACTTTGAGCAGGAGGCTGAGCTTGGTTACTTCCACCGCCTGGCTGTCAATATCGACGCCATAGATATTGTTGAGTAGAATCCGCTTCTTCTCCCGGGTGGTGAGATACCACTGGCCGCCCTTCCCCTGATAGATCGGCATCTCGGGTTTCTTGCCGGGGACGTATTTTCTCAGAGCCGTCTTTGAGATGTAGCCTTCATGGCCAAGCTGGGGGATGAGGTTATTAAGATACCAGTCCCGGTGGTAATCGATCAGGGAAGTATAGGCACCGATCAGGAAGGAGCCGGAACCGCAGGCGGGATCGAGTATCCGCAGTTTCTCTATCTTTTTCGGGGTCTTTCCCTCGCAGAGTTTGCCGACGGTATTCTTAACGATATAATCGACGATATAGGTCGGCGTATAATATACGCCCCCGGCTTTGCGGACTTCCGGCTTCTCCTCCACCTTGGCGTGGTGGCCCTTGGTCAGAGTGATGACTTTTCCCAGGAACTGCTCATAGATATTGCCGAGAATATCCGCCCCCAATACCGAGAATTCATACGGGCTTTCCGGATAATAGAGCTGCTTGAAGATCTCCTTTAAGACCCGGTCATCAATTTTGATACTGAGAGTTAGTTCATCGGGAGGGGTTACTATTTCTTTCTCCTGTCGAAAATGGAAGAGGCCGGAGTTATATTTATCATCGGCCAGTCGATATATCTTCTGCAATCGTTCATATACATTAGTCCCGTTGAGGAGTGCCTGCAATTGTCCATAGGATTCAATGCCCCGATCTTCGCAGATACGGAGGAAGATAATACGGTCGATCGTTCTCTGGACAGCGAAGTTGACTTCCTGTATTCCCAGGGAAGAATTTCTCAGAGCAATATTCCGCGCTAAGAGCGTTCGCCAGTTCTCAATCTCCTTGAGAAATTCCACGTCGACTTCCTGCGTGGTTCTCTTCCGCTTGGACTCTACGTACTTATCGAAGAGTCCTTCCATAACCGCCTGCTTGGAGAAGATGGAGGTGATTTCTTCCCACCTGTCCAGGTACTCTTTATAAGTGAGATAGATAACCCGAGCGTTACCAGATTTATCCCCGAGGTGAGGGCGGACGCGGCAGTCATAGACGGCAAACTCTTCAAAGTCGGTGAGAATCGAGAGGGGAAGCCCGGCGGACCAGGCATAGCGGCGGAGCTGATAGGCGGGGCTGACTTCCCCTTTTATATCGACGGAGGGCTTCTTCGCTTCGACGAAGAACTTACGGGCTCCTCCGATCCGGAAACAATAATCGGGAGCCTTGGTGACGCCGCCGATCTTGATGGCGTCTTCAGTGATGACGTCCTTGTAAGCCTCAGCGTAGCCCTTCTTATTGTAGATGTCCCAACCAAGGGCCTCAAAGAAAGGATCGATGAACTCGAAGCGGACGTTGGCCTCTTTGTAACCGGAACTTTTATAAGCCTCCAGATTCCGATCAAATACATCAACCAAACGTTTGATTTTTTCGGGTGGTTTCATTTTTTAATTTTTTCATTTATTCCCAGTTCGATTTTTTCAATCCCCAGAACCTTGGCGATTTTAAGGAGGGTTTCCATAGTTATATTCGCTTTGCCAGACTCAACCTGTGATATAAGCCGTTGTTCGACCTTTATCCTTTTCGCCAAATTATCCTGGCTCCACTCCTTCCTCAGACGAGCTTCCTTAATTTGCTTCCCGATAAACCCCAGATAGGCTGACCACTGGTCGGGGGTTATTTTTCCCTCCCGGGAGACGAGCATATGACAAATGGAATCCCACCAAGGAATATTGGTTTTTACTCCACCCACGCGGTTCCATCTTCGTTTTATCGAAGGCCATTGTTCAAAAAAGATCTCACGGGGAATAGCCCGAAAAAGATCGTGAGGTTTGGTGCAATGGGAGAGCAGAGAGATTGCCTTGATCAAGAATCTTTTGTCACTTGGATCACGCAAAATCCGGGCGGTTTCCTCCAAGGCCTGATCGTTTAAACTCCAGAAGTATTTCTTCACTATAGGGTTCATAAGATGCCCCTCATAAATTCTTCTACTTCATCATCAATGTGTTTAATCATCTCCCTGACGTCAAACTTCTTATCATAGATATCGAGATCCAGCACCCCGAGCTTCATATCCATGCGTGAGTACGTCCGCGCCCAGGCAACAAACATTCGTTGCTGCAGATCCGGGATTTCTTCAAGAAACTCATGGAGCGGCCGCACTTTTCGCGACAGATAATAGATATCAAGCGCATCCCTCGGTTCGTCTCTGCCTGTGAATATATACTTTCCGGCGCCGTTGGTGGCATCACGTATTCCCGCAATGGTAAAAATCTTATGATAGTAAATATCTTCTACCCTATATACCGGCAAGCCTTTAAACATGTTTACTCGAGGATTTGATACCAACACTTCTTCGATAAAGTCTATCTTCAAAGGACGCTCCAGCCCTAGCGCATCAAGCATATAGAATACAGCTCGAGCATGGTGGGGCGTCATAATTTCAATATCTTTTGAAACAGGATAGCCAAGTTTCTTCTTCAATAAACCAACAATTTCTTCAATCTCGTTCCCGTTATAACGCCTGGTGAAAAAGTCGAGATCTCGAGAAAACCGATGATTTAAATAGAACATCTCCAGCGCACTTCCACCGGCCAAGGCAAATGAATGGCCATCAATATCGGTCATAGATTGGAGTACCTTTTGCCGAATTTCTCTTATCCCATTATCCATTTAAAATTCTCCCTTGCTCATCTAAATTATGCTTTTAAAAGCATACTCATTATGCCTTATAGAACATAAATCTTTGCTCGTCAATGGAAAAATCGTAAGCTTTCAGTGAACCACGTCCTTGCATCGGAATTTCTATAAGTTCGTAGTGCAGGACTTCAGTCCTGCCCAACGAAGGCAGGACTGAAGTCCTGCACTACGAACACAAAGGAACGGGGTTTACTGAAAGCTTACGAAAAATCACCAAAAGTATTCAGTTTTTTAGCAGAGATGACGGGAAACAAATCATTATAGGGAAGAGGCCGGGAACGAGCACCGTGAATGATACGGTTATTAAAATAAGGTAACTACTCAGGTTCAGGGGTTCAGAGGTTCACGGTTCAAGGTTATAGAATGATGAAGATTGAACAGTTTGAAGATATTGAAGTGCGCAAGGCAACAAACCGTGAACCGTGAACCTTGAACCTGACAACCTGAGTAGTTATAAAATAAGATGGGAATTCCGCATTATTTAACTCACCTCCAGACTCAAACCGTCTTCTCCCCGAATTACTTCTCCGTGGAACACTCTTTTGCACTCACCGACCACGTCGATCTCGTCGCAGGGCGGATAGAAGTGGGTGAGAAGGAGCTTTTTAACATTGGCCCGGGCGGCAATCTTGCCGGCCTTGGAAGGGCCAAGATGAGTGGGGAGATCGACAACATCCGGGAAGGAACATTCACAGACCAGAAGGTCCGCCCCCCGGGCAAGCTCGATCAGGGACTCGCAGTAGCCGGTATCACCGGAATAGACGACCGATCTCCCCCGCTCATCCGTCAGGCGGTAGGCAATGCTCTCCGGATTATGGAGAACCGGCCCGGTCCGTACCTTCCAGCCGCTGCCGGACCATTCATTGTCGATGATCTCGTGAATGAGAACCCGGTACCCCCTCCCCTCCAGCCACTCCGGGTAGATAGCGTTGAACCCTTCCAGGAGATTCTCCAGCCCCGGAGGTCCTCCAATCAGGATGTCCCGCGTTCGGGGCTCCAGTTCATACCGGGAAGCGAAAAGGAAATGGGGCAGCCCCAGGGTATGATCGGGGTGGAAATGAGTGATCAGGATCCGATCAATCTCTTGATGCCGGTACCCGGCGCTCAGCAACCCTCGCAGGATATCCGGACCGCAGTCGAAGAGCAGCCGTTCCCCACCGGCCTCTATCACCAGGCCGGGCGATCTCCTCCGCAGCGAGGGGACCGCCACGCCTGAGCCGATAATTGTAACCTTCATATTATAAATTAGCGCCTTCGGCGCAAATTTGGGGATTAGGGATTGGGGAATAGGGATTGGTTAACCTAATTCCTATAAAATGCTGTATATTCATTAGTTTTATTGAAATTCCGAAGCAGTAAATTAGCTCCCGGAGTCTATCCCGTCACCGTCCCAAAGCTTTAATCGGGATAAAATGCGGGGGTCGCAAATTTATCTTTTGAACTATGCCGCGAGACCGCCTTCTTATCCCTCTCTCCGCGGCTTTAACTTTCCGGAGAGCGTTTCGGCCAGCGCTTGAATGGAGGGAGGGCCGTAACCACGGGTGATCAGAACCGTTCGGGCCCGGGGAAAGAGCTCCAGGTCGCGCGGATCCCGCAGTACTGCCAGGACGGCGCCCGGTCGGCGCTCCAGCACATCTTCGATCAACCTCCGCTGGTCAGGATAACGATAGGCGTCGTAACTGGTAATAACGACTCTCGGCACAGCCCGCAACCTATCGAGAATCCGTTCCCCTTTCTCCGGAGAGGGGCAAAGGGAGATAGGGAGAACCTTCGGGGAGAGACCTTCGGCACGAAGATGTTTGCCTGGCTCACCGTCCCGTTCCCCCGGGTCTTCCACCTCGGCTCCCAACTCGGGCTTGAACCAGATCAGGAGGAATCGACTTCCTTTCTCCAGAGGGAGGACATCCCCGGCGGACTTCCGAACCGATATAGCTCCCCGCGCGATCTTGAGAGGAAGATCATGCTCGGGTACCTGATCAAAAGAGGGGGACCGGGGCGAAGGGAGGAGACCCTCCTTGAGGGTGGAGATCCTTTTGCCGCTCTCTTTCAGCCGTTCTCTGATCAAGCGATCCCCTTTACTGATCCTTTTCAAAGCGTCCAGAACTCGCTCCCGGGCCAAGGGGTCGTGACAGAGGAGGAGCATATCCACCCCGGCCTTGAGGGCCTTAAGCGCCGCCTCTTCGATTGAGTAACCACTCCGGAGGGCCCCCATCCCCAGGTCATCACTGATCAGAAGGCCCGGAAAATGAAGTTCCTCTCTTAAAAGAAGGGTCATCACCAAGCGCGAGAGGGTGGCCGGACGGAGTACCCCGCCCTCAAAAGCCGGATAGGCCGCGTGAGAAGTCATGATCGCCTTCACCCCGGCGTCTATCACCGCCCGAAAAGGCAGAAGGTCCCGGCGTTTCAGCTCCCGGACGGTCTTCCCGATTACAGGCAGCTCTTCATGGGAATCTCGCCGGGCACTCCCCTTCCCCGGAAAGTGCTTGGCGGTAGCAACGATCCCCGCTTTCTGCATTCCCTTGATCAAGGCAACGCCCAGCCGGGCGGCCCGGTGCGGATCGCTCCCCAGCGACCGAAGACCAAGGCTGTGGCTTCCTTGATTGGAATAAAGATCCAGAACCGGCGCCAGATTCATATTGAAACCATAATATAACAGCTCGTAACCGGTGATCAATCCCTGGTGAAAAGCGTTATCGACCGTCCCCCCAAACCCCAGGGCCAGATTTCCCGGAAAGTTCGTCACCCCTTCCCTCAACCGGGCCACCGTTCCTCCCTCCTGGTCCACCGCGATAAGGAGAGGGAGATCCGAGACCTGGCTCCGCAACTCCGCCAGTTTTCCGCAGAGTTCAGCAACCTGGTCGGGATTCCGGATGTTCCTCCCGAAGAGGATCACCCCTCCCACCTGCCACTCGCGTATATACCGGCGGAGGAGTTTATTCAGGGTATACCCCTCAAACCCCACCATCAACAGTTCACCTAACTTAAAATCATTCATCATGTTCTCAAGTTTCATGTTATCAGGTATTAATTATATGATCAATTCCGATAGAATAGTTACCACTTTTTATTTGCTTCTTTTTTATCTATCAGGTATATATCTGCCCTCCATCATAAGACAGCTCCCTAAGAACTATGACATCGGAATCAAATTACCTCTTCAGCCCGGCGGAGTGGTCCGCCATTCATCTTCATAAATATTATCTTTCCAAGCAAGCCGGACATGAGATTTGTCTTAAAGATACCGTCGCGAATTGGATGAAATACTACTCCGAGAAATGGAGGAAGAAACAGCAGGAGCTCATAGAAAAGAACGGAAAGAATCCCATTCATGAGCGCCGCTTTAGCCCGGCGGAGTGGAAGGCCCTTCGGGTTCACCGATATTTCCTCTCCCAGCGCTACCATCGCTGGGTCAGTATAGAGGAGACGATCGAGGATTGGCAGAAGAACTATGCCAAGATCTGGCGGCAGAAACGGATGGTACTCTCTTCCCGGAACCAGATGGAGCAGATTCTCGCCCATAAGTGGCTTGAATCCCAGAAGGTTCATCACGATATCGGTTCCGCCGCCGCCACAGATTGGATTAAGAAGTATGCCGACAGATGGCGTCAGTGGTGGGAGTCGGAGTAGGCACTTCTTTTCTAACGGATCGGGACCAGTACGTCCGGCCGTTCCCCTTTGCTGTAAGGCAATTGATTATCGAAACCATTCTCTTCTTTCCCCGTGAACTTTCGTATCAGGTCCGCCGCCTCGCCTCTCCCCGCGACCCGGTAGGCGATCAGCAGGGCCCGGGCCACCAACGCCCGGTCCGGATATTCAGCGGCCAGTTTCTTTAGGAGCGGAATGGCTCGCTCCGGTTTCCCCCGATCAAGAAGGGCCAGTGAGAGGTTATACCGGGCCCGGGGGCTGTCCGGAAGCACCGCCAGGGCGTGGTTATAGACGGCGATCGCCCGCTCGATCCGGCCGGACTGGGCCAGGAGCAGGCCGTACTCGCAGAGCGCGGGGACAAAAGCGGGACGGGTTCGGAGAACCTCTTCATACTCCACGACGGCCTCTTCCTTCCTCCCCATTCGGGAGTACATTCCCGCCAGAGAGTGGTGGGTCACCCAGTCATCCCGGCTCTCTAAAATCTCTTCCAGAATCTCCGCGCCCGCGGCCGGCTGTCCGATGCGCCCCAGGGCCCGGGCCAGATTGCTCTTGACCGCGAAGATGATATCACCCCGGGCCATCGGGTCTTTTTCTATCAGCTCCAGGGCTCCCCGGAGGTGAAAAATCGCGCTTTCATCCTCTCCCCGTTGATAAAGGAGTTGCCCCAGGTGCGCCCGGGCCATCGGGGTATCGGGATACTTCTTTACGGCGTCTCCCCAGAGCGTCTCGGAATCCTTCCAGACCCCGGCCTGCCGAGAGGTGAGAAGCAGGAGGCAGAATATCCCGGCCAGGGAAGGGAAGATGATCTTTCGCGATCCACCGTCCCCGTCCAGAAAGACCAGACCGAGGAATAATAAACCCGCGATCCCGAAGGAAGGGATATAGGTGAAACGGTCAGCCGCCGAGACCATTCCGGACGGCAAGATTCCGCTCACCGGGAGGATCGTAACTACGAACCAGAGCCAGAAGAAGAGCAATCCCCTCCCCCCCCGGCGAATGAAAAGGAACGCGGCCAGGGTAAGGGAAATAATCAAGATAACCGGCGCCGTCCCTCCGCCGGGGATCTGGGGAAATATCGCGGATGCCGGATAGGCCGCGGAGATCCGGACCGGGAAAAATATCTTCTCAAGGTAAAAAGAAAGCGCGCGACAGAAGAGGAAAATCCGTTCCCCCGGGCCGATTATTCTAAGGGAGACCAGAGCTTGATGCCGGGATTGTCCATAGATGGCAAGGGAGCCGATGATTATGGATAGGAGAAAGAAGGGGAGTTTCTCTACTAATCGGAAGCGGCGTTCTCCCTCCGGGGCGCTTAGAAGATCGATCAGGATCATAACTATAGGAATCGTGACCGCCATCGGTTTGCTGAGCATCGCGAGGAGGGCGGAGATGAGGGCAAAAGCGTACCATCCGGGCTGTCTTCGCGCGGTGTACCGGAGATAGGCGATGATTGAGACCAGGTAGAAGAAACAGCAGAGAACGTCTTTCCTTTCGCTGATCCAGGCCACTGACTCCACTCGCAGAGGGTGAAGGGTAAAGAAGAGGGCGGAGAGGAAAGCGGGAAAAATTAAGCCGGAGTGTCTCGCCGGGAAGAAACGTGAACCCAGTCGAAAAAACAGGAGCAGCGCCAGAACGCCGGAAGCGGCGTGAAGAAGAAGGTTGCCGAGGTGATATCCGGACGGGTTCAGTTCCCAGAAAGCATAGTCGAAGCAATAACTGAGCCACGCCAGCGGTTTAAAATCACCGACCGTGAAATCGGTGAAGATCCAGAGTAAGCCGTCCGAACCAACCATCCTGATCCGCTCGGCGTAGACAACATTTTCTTCATCGTCCCAGTTGAGAAAATTCGCCGTTAAGATCGGAGAGAAAGCGATAAAATTCAGAATCACTATCAAGCAAATGGCAAGGATAATAAGCTTTCTATCACTCATCGGTGATCTTTATTTTTGAGAATAATATTTCATCTTTTTCGGGATTAAAATCGACTTTGATATCATCTCCTTCTTTAAACTCCCCTTCCAAGATCCGGAGCGCGAACGGATTCTCAATCTCCCGCTGGATAACCCTCTTGAGAGGGCGAGCGCCGAAGGAGGGATCGTAGCCGACCCGGGTCAGGTGCTCCTTGGCCCGGTCAGTCAGGGTGATACCCATCTTCCGGGCGGCCAACCGCTTGCCGAGGTGAGAGACCTGAAGATCGATGATCCGCTTGATCTCTTCCTGATCCAGAGTGTTGAAGATGATTATCTCATCCACCCGGTTAAGAAACTCAGGGCGGAACCGCTGCCGGAGAGCCTCCATTACACCTTCTTTCATTTTCTCGGGATTTTTCCCGGAATACTCCTGGATGATCGGGGAAGCGATATTTGAAGTCATGATCACCACAGTATTTTTAAAGTTGACCACGCGCCCATGCCCGTCGGTCAATCTTCCGTCATCCAGAATCTGGAGGAGGGTATTGAAGACATCCGGGTGGGCTTTCTCGATCTCATCGAAGAGGACCACCGAATAGGGACGCCGGCGAACCGCCTCGGTCAACTGGCCTCCTTCATCATAGCCGACATATCCCGGCGGGGCACCGATCATCCGGGAGACAGTGTGCTTCTCCTGGTACTCGGACATATCCAGACGGACCATCGACTTCTCATCGTCGAAGAGATATTCGGCCAGGGCCTTGGCCAGTTCGGTCTTCCCCACCCCGGTCGGCCCCATGAAGATAAAAGAGCCGAGGGGACGGTTGGGATCCGACATCCCCACCCGGCCCCGCCGGATGGCATTAGAGACGGCCCGGATCGCCTCCTCCTGGCCGATCACCCGCTCATGGAGCCGTTCTTCCACCCGGATCAATTTTTCCATCTCGCCTTCCAGCAAACGGCTAACCGGGATCCCCGTCCAGCTGCCGACAACTTCGGCTATGTCATCCTCGGTCACCTCTTCTTTGAGCATCCGGCGATTTTTCTGAAGCTCATTGAGCCGCCGGTTGGCCTCCTCCAGCTTCTTCTGGATCTCGATCTTCTCGCCGTACCGGAGCTCCGCCGCCCGTTCCAGATCCCCTTCCCGCTCGGCCTTCGCCTCTTCTCCTTTGAGGGCGTCGAGCCGTTCCAGAAGCGAACGAATCTCGGCAATGGCCTTCTTCTCATTCTGCCAATGGGCCTTGAGTCCCTTGCTCTCCTCTTTCAGGTCTCCCAGGGTCCGGTTCAGCGCGGCCAGCCGTTCCTTACTGGCCTTGTCCTTCTCCTTTTTTAAGGCCTGCTTCTCAATCTCCAGCTGCACGATCTTTCGCTCCACCTCATCAACCTCGATCGGCATACTGTCGATCTCGATCTTAAGCTTAGAAGCCGCCTCATCGACCAGGTCGATCGCTTTGTCGGGGAGGAACCGGTCACTGATATATCGGTCGGAGAGAGTCGCGGCGGTGATCAACGCCGGATCGGTAATCCGGACGCCGTGGTATGCCTCATAGCGCTCCTTCAACCCCCGCAGGATAGCGATCGTCGCCTCGACCGAAGGCTCCCCCACATAAACCGGCTGGAAACGCCGCTCCAGAGCGGCGTCTTTCTCGATGTGTTTCCGGTATTCATCAAGGGTGGTGGATCCAATGCAGCGGAGTTCTCCTCTGGACAGGGCGGGCTTCAACATATTGGAGGCGTCCATCGCCCCCTCGGCCGCACCCGCTCCAACAATGGTATGGAGCTCATCGATAAAGAGAATAATCTGCCCCCCGGCTTTTTCGATCTCCGCCAGAACCGCTTTAAGACGGTCCTCGAACTCCCCCCGATACTTGGCGCCGGCTACCAGTGCTCCGATATCGAGAGCCAAAAGGCGCTTGTTCTTCAGGCCCTCCGGCACGTCCCCGGTCATGATCCGGGTGGCCAGCCCCTCCGCGATGGCGGTCTTGCCAACACCCGGCTCACCGATCAGAACCGGGTTATTCTTGGTCCGGCGAGAAAGCACCTGGATAACCCGCCGGATTTCATTATCCCGCCCGATTACCGGATCAAGCTTGCCCTTTCGGGCCAGATCGGTGAGGTCTCGGGCGAATCGGGTCAACGCCTCATACTTTTCTTCCGGGGTCTGATCGACCACCCGCTGGCTGCCCCGGATATCGACCAGGACCTGGAGGATACTGTCTCGGGTGACGCCGAGCCCCCGCAATAACTTTCCGCACGGGGAATCGGATTCGGCCAGAGCCAGCAGGATATGTTCCACGCTCAGGTACTCATCCTTCAGTTTTTTCGCCTCATCCCAGGCCACGTTCAGAATCTTGTTCAGAAGTGGAGAAAGATAGGCAGTCTGGGGACCCGCACCGTAGACCTGGGGAACCTTCTTTATGATCTCAAGCGCCCGGGCCCTGACTTCTCCGGGATCTACGGAGAGCTTCTGAAGGATGGGCCGGGTAAGACCCTCATCCTGATCGATAAGGGCGATGAGAAGATGAGCCGGGAGAATTTCCTGCTGATTATGCTCGGAAGCCAGGTCCTGGGCGGCTTTTAATGCCTGCTGCGCTTTCAAGGTGAATCTACTAAAATCCATTTGAATCCTCCTGTTGAATAACTATTTAATTCAGTAAAATCAGCTTTTTTATTATCTATTATCGCCGATAGTTTTTAAAGTTTGAATTTCAGCGGCCGTGAGTTTCCGCCACTTCCCGGTCGGCAGGTCTCCCAGTTTGACCGGGCCGATGGCGATCCGTTTCAAGTACATCACCTGGTTTCCGACCGCCTTCAGCATCCGTCTGACCTGGCGTTTCTTCCCCTCCCGGATGGCGATCTCAACCCGCCGCCGGTCGCGAGAGACAATCCGGACCCGGGCGGCTCCGGTCATCAAACCGTCATCAAGCCGCACTCCTGAACTGAGGGCGGTCTTCTGCCGATTATCAAGCGGGCTTTTCAGTTTAACAAAATAGATCTTCTCCACCCGGTGACTGGGATGAGTAATGCATTGGCTGAAGTCCCCGTCATTGGTCATGATCAAGAGTCCCTCCGAGTCCAGGTCCAGTCGTCCGGCATGGTAGAGCCGCGCCGGAATATCCTTGATCAGATCGGTCACCAAGGGTCGACCAAAGCCGTCTTTCAAAGCACAGAGGTATCCGGACGGCTTATGGAGCATAAGATAGAACTTCTCCTGGGGAATTACCTTCCGGCCATCCAACTCGACGCGGTCATCTTCCAGATCAACGAGCGTCCCCGGTTTGGACACCACCCGCCCATTTACCGATATCCGTCCCCGGAGCATCAGCCGCTCCGCCTCCCGCCTCGACGCCACACCGGCTTGAGAGAGGTATTTCTGCAGTCGTATTTTCTGAGACTTCATAAAATAACTTGCAATAGCTCCAAAGATAATATATAGTATAATATTATTGATGTGTTTAAACCTAAATCATAAAATTAGGAGGTTATAATGAAAAAAGCACTCAAATCTGTTTTGATTATAGCTCTGGCGGGACCGCTCTTGACTTCTACCGGGTTAGCCAGCATTGAAAAGCCGGAACTCAAAGTAGAATACGCCTCCCGGGGGCAATATTATCTCCAGGTGGGACAACCCACCAAAGCGATTAATAATTTTGAGGAGTTGATCCGTCAATTCCCGAAAACCCGGGAAGCGGAGAAAGCCTGGTTGAGCCTCGGGGATATTTATCTCACTCTTTTAAAGGATAAGCAGTCCCATCTCAGGGGAAAACTCGGCGAGCTGGAAAAAAATGGTTTGACCCGAGAGATTAACGCTCTCCGGGCAGAAGCGCAAAGCTTGAAGCACAAAGCCCTGAACGCTTATCAGATGGTGGTGAATTACTTTCCTAATTCCCGAGGGTTGGCCCTGGTGCGGATTGGCAAAGTCTACGCCTTTCATAGTCCGGGCGAAGAAGAGACGGGACGGGGAAAATTTCGGGAGGTAATGAGTAATTTCCCCGAACAGGCGGGGCGAGCGATCCTTTTTCTGGGAGATAGTTATCTCCGTCAAAATAAGTTCGAAAAAGCGAAAAATGCTTACTACCAGGCTCGCTTTTTTTATCCGGAAGTAGCCGCTCAGGCCCAGCTGCTATTCAGCAAAGTCGACCAGGGACAGAAGTATTTCTCATCGACGGTGAGCGCGCTGGCCCTGGTGCTGGACCCGCTTGGTATTGATGGATACTTTACCGATTACTATTATCACGGAAATGTTATGTGGGAAGCAATAGAACGAACCGCAGAGTGTATGGTAGCGGAGGGTAACCGGGAGACTGCGATCGATCACCTTAAAAATATAATCAATAAATATCCCGACACAAATATTGCCTTTTCTACCAAGCTTTATCTGGCCGAGACTTACAATCGGCAAGGGAAGAAGGTTGAAGCCCAATCCGTCCTGGATCAGGTAATCTCCCATTGCCCCCAAAGTCTTTACGCGGCCCGGGCCTATTTGAAAAAAGCTGAAATTTCCTCTGGTAAGGAAGCGGTGCTGATCTACGGAAACCTCCGGAAGGCTTTCCCCAGAAGTAAATTCTGGGAAAAGGCTTCCCGGGCTCTGGCAGACAAGTATCTGGATCTAGTTCAAAGAACTTCCGACGACAAGGAAAAGAAAGAATTTCGCCGCCGGGCCTCCGGAGTCATCAAAGAAATTATGCGGAGATCTCCGCAGTCCCCGGAATGGGTATCGGCTCAAGAATTTCTGAAGTTGCACAAGCTCTGAAACACGGATAGCCGGGCATTCTCATACCGCCCGGGCGAGTGTTAAAACATCCACCTGCTGCGCTCCCGCTTTCATTAATACCCGGGCGCATTCATTGACCGTGGCGCCGGTGGTATAGACATCGTCGATCAGGAGGAGACGCTTCCGGGAAAAACCGGCGTTGTTGGTGATCCGGAAGGCGCCTTTAACATTTTCCTGTCGCTCCTTTCTACTCAAACGAGTCTGGGAGTTTGTATAACGGGCACGGACCAATCCTCTCCGGGAGAAATTGATCCCCGTCCGCCGGCTCAGACCGGCGGCCAGCACAGCAGACTGATTAAAACCCCGTTCCCGCGCCTTCCGGGGATGGAGCGGAACTGAAATTACATGATCATAGTCGGACCAGTTGTAGCTTTCTTCCCCGGCTTTAAGGAGCCACCTGATCGAGGGAGCCGACAGATATGGATTTCGGCTGTACTTGTATTTAAGGACCAGGCTCTTCCCCGCTCCTTTAAAAAGAAGGGCTGATCTGGCCCGGTGGAAGAAAGGTGGGGTCTTCCGGCAGGAGGGGCATTCCACCGGAGGGATTATCTCTCCATCTAAAGGGCGGCCGCATCTATCGCAGATCGCGCCGAGAATCGGGGATACCAGCTGGCGGCAGACCGGACAGAGATATTCCAGATTCCGGTAGTCAAGAATACATCCGCAATGGACGCATTCCTTCGGGAAAAGAAGATGCAGAAACCAGAGGACGATCTTCGGCGGCATGATTTTCTCACTCATTCTATTTCAGACAGGATTAACAGGATAAAGAACTTGGTTTCACAAATATAACTGATTCAATTCTCGATCGGCATAAAAAAAGCGGCCCCGCTTCGGCGGGGCCGCTTTTTTTCGGGCTTCTTACATCATACCGCCCATACCTCCCATACCGCCTCCGGCGGGCATCGGGGGCATCTTCTCTTCTTCCGGAACTTCCGTGATGATGCACTCAGTGGTGATCATCAAGCTGGCAATACTGGACGCGTTCTGCAGCGCCGTCCGCGTGACCTTGGTCGGGTCGAGGACACCGTCGGCGTACATGGAACCGTACTTTCCGGTCTCTACGTTGTAGCCGTAGTCACCTTTTCCCTTTAAAATCTCCTGGACGATGATCGCGCCTTCCTGACCGGCGTTATCAGCCAGT
>JAVCDH010000095.1 GCA_030765805.1 Candidatus Euphemobacter frigidus | reverse complement strand
TACCTCCTGAGGCTTTAATTTGCTGATTAAATCTACCTCAGTGTAATGCCCCATGCTTTTTATTTCAAGTCTACCTCAAGAAAATGGGACGCTCTTAATACTTTTTAAGTTTGCCCGTTTATCCTTTAATAACACCCATCGGCTTCAGCCGCGCCACCTTCCGGGAGATGCCGGCCCGGTGGACCACTTCTACCACCGCCGTGACATCCTTATAAGCCCGGGGAGCTTCTTCTCCCAGCACCCGGAGACTCTTCGCCATCACCGTGATCCCTCTCCTCTTCAGTTCATCGACCAGGTCGTTTCCTCGCACCAGTTTCCGGGCGGCGGTCCTGCTGAGGGCCCGGCCCGCTCCGTGACAGGTGCTCCCCCAGGTCTCCTCCATGGCCCGTTCCGTGCCGGCCAGAACGTAGGAATAACTCCCCATATCACCCGGGATTAATACCGGCTGTCCGGATACCCGGTACATCTCGGGGAGATCCGGGTGGCCCGGGGGAAAGGCCCGGGTTGCTCCCTTCCGGTGGACGCAGACTCTCTTCAGATCGTCCGCGACCCGGTGATGTTCATACTTGGCGATGTTGTGGGCGACATCATAGACGAGATCCATTCTGAGGTCATCCTCCTTTCTGCCGAAGACCTTCTGGAAAACTTCGCGAACCCAATGCATAATCACCTGACGGTTGGCCCAGGCGTAATTTGCCGCGCAGGCCATCGCCGCGAAATAATCTCTCCCCTCCTCCGACTCGGCCGGAGCGCAGGCCAGCTGGCGGTCGGGCAGATTGATGCCATACTTCCGGGCCGCCGCGCCCATGACCACCAGGTAATCGGTACAGACCTGATGGCCCAGCCCCCGGGATCCACAGTGAATCATAACGGTCACCGAGCCCTTCCGGAGACCAAAGACCCGGGCAACCTCGGCATCGTAGATCTCATCAACGTACTGGATCTCCAGGAAATGGTTGCCGGAGCCAAGGGTGCCGAGCTGGCGGCTTCCCCGCTGCTTCGCCCGTTCGCTGACGCGGAAGGGATCGGCACCGGAGATGCATCCCGATTCCTCCGTCCGATCCAGGTCCTCGGTTAGACCCATCCCCTGCTCGACTACCCAGCGGCTCCCTTCCTTCAGGAGTCTGGATTCCTCTTTCCCGCTCAGGCGGAGACTGCTCTTGGAACCGACCCCGCAGGGGATCTTATTAAAAAGGGCCGGGAGCAACTTGTCCATCTTCAGCCTGACTTCCTCCACTTCCAGCTCGGACCGGATCAGGCGCACCCCGCAGTTTATGTCGAAACCGACTCCTCCGGGAGATATCACACCGCCGGCGGAAGGATCGGTGGCGGCAACTCCCCCGATTGGGAAACCGTAGCCCCAGTGAATATCAGGCATAGCCAGAGAGTATTTTATAATTCCCGGCAGGGTGGCTACATTGGCCACTTGCTTAAAAGCCTGGTCCTTCTTGATGTTCCGCAAGAGGCCCTCATCGGCGTAGATCCGTCCGGGGACCAACATCCCATCCTGGAAGGTAGTCGGGATCTCCCAGCGGTATTCATCTATTTTTTTCAGGGACAATTGTCGGTCATTCATTGATTCACCCTTCAAAAACAACTTGATTATTATGTTTATTATACTACCTGGAAAAAAATAATGGGTAAAAATTCCCCGCGATTAAATCCCTTCGGGACGGGGCTCCGATTAAAGCTTCGGGGCGAGGACGGGCAACGCGAAAAAATTCACAGATCCAGGATGATATGAGCCTTCCATCCACTCTCCGTTTTTCGGATGAAGAGTTGGTGGTAGGTCGCCCCTTTGATCTCGGGGCCGAGGCGTTCTTCCGGTCTGAGCTTCACTCCTTCCAGCTTCGCCTGCAACTCCCGATCGGAGAGGCCGGTAATCAGAAAAGACCGGTATCGTTCCTCACCGGTCTCCAGGAAGAAGAGGAGTTCATTCAGCCAGGCAATGAGAAGTTCTTCCTGATTTGAAGCGGTAAGGTGTACCCGGCGACGGAGCGGAGGACCAGCGCCTCCGGATGGCGCCGTATAGTTCAGCATCCCTCGGGCGGCATTGATGAAGAGTTCCTTCCGGTCCCGGCCCCAGACCCAAAGTTCCAAATCAGAGGGATGATCGCCTATTCTGTAGCCGGGATCTTGCACGACTTGAGCATATAATAATTGAAGATATGGCTAACATTTTGGAATTGAAGATTTGTTAATTGGAATTTGTTTGGGATTGCTGCGCTTCGCTTGCCCTTCGGGCTGTGCCACTTCGTGGTCACAGCATCCCTTCCCTCATTTTCCTTCGGAAAATGTTTTGCTTCGTAAAACCCGCTGAATTCTGCGAGCATAATTCAATGGAGAGGGAGGGATTTCTCCTCTCCATTCTCCTCCAAATGCTCATCTTCAGCCACTTTCGCTAAAGAGACCAGCTTATCATCCTGATCGAGATTGATCAGCCGGACACCTTTGGTAGCCCGGCCGATAACCCGGATCTGATCGACCGGCATCCGGATCATCTGCCCCTCGGTTGAGATGAGCATCAGCTCATCTCCCGCCCGGACCGAGGCCGCCCCGACCAGCGCACCGTTCCTGGCTCCGGTCCTCATGGTAATAACTCCTCCGCCCCCTCTTTTCTGAGCGTGGTATTGATCGAAATCGGTCCTCTTCCCGTAGCCATTCTCGGATACCACCAGTAAGGTGTAATCCTCTTCCACCTTCTCCATCGCCACCACCTTATCGCCTTTACCCAGCCTGATCCCCTTGACTCCCCGGGCGGTGCGACCCACCGACCGGACATCAGTCTCTTTAAATCGGATTGACTTGCCGCCGGATGTGACCAGAAGAAGTTCATCCGAACCGTTGGTCAGAATAGCCTCAATTACCCGGTCTCCGGGATCGACCGTGGCGGCGATGATCCCTCCGGACCGGGGCCGGCTGTAATCGAGAAGAGAGCTTTTCTTTATAATCCCCTTCGAGGTTGCCAGCATGATGAACTGATCCGGATTGAAATCCCTCACCCTGGCCAGATCGGCAATATTCTCCTCGTTGGATATCTCGAGGAGGTTGGTGATCGCCCGTCCTTTGGCAATCCGGGAGGCGGGGGGGATCTGATAGACCTTGAGCCAGTGGACCCGGCCCGATTCGGTGAAGAAGAGGAGATAGTCATGAGTGGAGGCGGTAAAGAGGTGCTCGACGAAATCCTCATCCCGGGTCTCCATCCCCGCTACTCCCTTCCCGCCCCGGCGTTGTGATCGATAGGTGGTAACCGGCACCCGCTTGATATATCCGCGGTGACTGATGGTAATCAGCGCGGTCTCATCGGCGATCAGGTCTTCAATCTCCAGTTCTCCTTCGTCCGGAACGATCTCGGTTCGTCGTTCATCGCCGTATTTCTCCGACAATTCATCCAAGTCGGCCTTAATCATCTCCAGGACCTTCTTCTCACTGGCCAGGATGGACTGGAGATGGGCGATCAACTTGATCAGTTCCTTGTACTCCGCGTCGATCTTTTTGCTCTCCAGGCCGGTGAGGCGATAGAGGCGGAGATCGAGGATAGCATCGGTCTGGATCTCGGAGAGCTTGAACCGTTTAATCAGCTTCTTCTTCGCCTCATCCCGGTCGGACGACCCTTTGATAATCTTGATGACCTCGTCAATATTTTTCAGCGCGATCTTGAACCCTTCCAGGATGTGCGCCCGCCGCTCGGCCCCGGCGAGTTCAAACCGGGTCCGGCGGATGATCACCTCTTTTCGGTGATCGATGAAGCACCGGAGGGTGGACTTCAGATCCATCACCCGGGGACGCTTCCGGTCGAGCGAGAGCAGAATGATTCCGAAGGTGACCTGGAGCTGGGTCTTCTTATAAAGCTGGTTGATGATCACCCGGGCCACCTCTCCGCGCTTCAATTCGATCACGATCCGCATCCCCTCCCGGTCGGATTCATCCCGGAGATCGGAGATCCCGGTTATCTTTTTCTGGTTGACCAGCGCCGCTATATCCTCCAGAAGCTTGGTCTTGTTGACAACATAGGGGATTTCGGTGATGATGATCGATTCCCGCCCCCCCTTCAAAGGCTCCACCCCGATCCTCCCCCGCAATTTAATCCGACCCCGGCCGGTCGTGTAAGCTCTCCGGATATCTTCAATCCCGGTAATAATCCCGCCGGTCGGGAAGTCCGGCCCGGGAATAACCTTGATCAGCTCATCCAGGCCGACCTCCGGGTTGTCAATGCACATCTTTATCGCCGCGGCTACTTCATTAAGATTGTGAGGCGGGATGTTGGTCGCCATCCCGACCGCGATCCCGGCCGCGCCGTTGCAGAGAAGGTTGGGGAACTTGGCGGGCAGAACCACCGGTTCTTCAAGCGTCTCATCATAGTTGGGAACAAAATCGACCGTGTCTTTCTTCAGATCATGGAGCATCTCCATCGCCAGCGGGGTCAGACGCGCCTCGGTATATCGCATCGCGGCCGGCGGGTCTCCGTCAATGGAACCGAAGTTCCCCTGGCCGTCCACCATGGGATAGCGGAGGTTGAAATCCTGGGCCATCCGGACCAGTGTGGGATATACGATAGCTTCACCGTGGGGATGATAATTCCCGGAGGTATCTCCGGCAATCTTGGCGCACTTACGATACCGGGAGCGCGGGCCCAGGCCCAGATCGTTCATCGCCACCAGGATCCTTCTCTGGGAGGGCTTCAGTCCATCCCGGGCGTCGGGCAGCGCGCGGGATACAATGACACTCATCGCGTAGTTAAGGTAGGACTCCCGCATCTCGTCCTTAATATCGCAGGAAATCAACTTTTCATTTCGGGCATACATTATAATTTTTTTCCTAAAAAAATTATCCGGATAAAACTTTGCCGCACCCGATTTTATCGGGGCGGGGCAAAATTTTATATATCCAGGTTTTTCACGAAGAGAGCGTTTTCGGAGATGAACTTCCTCCGGGGCGCTACCACATCCCCCATCAAAATGGTGAATATCTCATCGGCCGCGACCGCGTCATCCAGCTTAATCCTGACCAGGGTCCGCTTCTCCGGATCCATGGTAGTCTCCCAGAGCTGCTCCGGGTTCATCTCCCCCAGACCTTTATACCGCTGGATGGTCAGACCTTGCTTGCCGGTCTGCCGGACCTGGTGCAGGATATCCATCAACTTAAAGAGCGGGGTGCGCTTCTCATCAGCGATCAGTTCGTATACCGGCTCTTCATCGTCATCTTTCCCTTTTGTCTCCGTCTCCTTATCCTCCGGTACCACGCCCAGCTTGGTCAGATCCGCCAGGCATTTGCCGATTTCACGGGATTCATATATCTCCATCATCTCATACTCTTCCCCGTTCTCTTCCTTCGCCTCATCCTCTCCCTCCCCGGCTTCAGCTGCCGGATGGGCCCGCTCCCATTCCTGAGAGAACTCTGAGAGGTCCTCGTCATCAAAGAGAAACTGTTCTTCATGGTTGAACCTGACCCGGTACCGGGGTAGTTGCAGGGACTTCTTGTCCATAAGCTTGATATACTCGTCCCATTCGATCGCCCTCTTTCGAAGCTGGCTTATGAGGTGATCCAGTCGGGTCAGAACAGCCAGCAGCTTCTGGAACTGGATCCTGGTGAACTCCTTCTTGTCCAAGACCCGGACCAGTTCGAGATCTTCCGATCCCAGGTCAAGGAGGATTTGGTTCATCTCTTCATCGCTTTCGACATAGCGCTCGGTATTCTTCCGCTTGACTTTGTAGAGGGGGGGACGGGCCAGATAGATATATCCCTTCTCGACCAGTTCCGGCATCTGCCGATAGAAGAAGGTCAGCAGCAACGTGCGGATATGCGAGCCATCGACATCGGCATCGGCCATGATGACTATCTTGTGGTAGCGGACCTTAGTAATATCGAACTCTTCAGCCCCGAATCCGGCTCCGATCGCCGTGATCATGGTCTGAATCTCTTTGTTGCTCAGCATCTTCACCGGTGACGCCTTCTCGACATTCAAAATCTTACCCCTGAGAGGAAGGATCGCCTGAAAGCGGCGGTCACGCCCCTGCTTGGCGGAACCCCCGGCGCTGTCTCCCTCAACCAGGTAGACCTCACATAGCTCCGGATCCTTCTCGGAGCAGTCGGCCAGTTTTCCGGGCAGACCTCCACTCTCCAGTGCCCCCTTTCTCCGGGCCAGATCCCGGGCTTTCCGGGCCGCGGTGCGGGCCTGGGAGGAGGTAATACATTTGCCGACAATCGCCCGGGCGGGGGTAGGGTTCTCTTCCAGAAACGCGCCCAGCCCTTCGTTGACGACAGACTCCACGATCCCGCTCACCTCGGAGTTGCCGAGCTTGGTCTTGGTCTGACCTTCAAACTGGGGCTCCCGGACCCGGACACTGATCACGGCGGTCAGTCCCTCGCGGACATCATCGCCCGACATCGGCTGGTCTTTCTCTTTCAGCAGCTTGCGGTTTCGGGCGTAATAGTTAACCGTCCGGGTCAGGGCCGACTTGAAACCGCTGAGGTGCGTTCCACCTTCAATCGTGTTGATGTTGTTGGCATACGAATAGATGCTTGCGGCATAGCCATCGTTATACTGGAGTGCCACTTCGACCTCGATATCCTCCCTGGCCTTATCGAGGTAAAGGACCTTGCGGTGAAGGACATTCTTATTCTGATTGAGAAACTGGACAAAGCTGATGATCCCTCCTTTGTAACAGAATTCATCACTCCGCTCGGTCCGCTCATCTTTTAGCGTGAGCTTGACGTTTCTGGTCAGGAAAGCCAGCTCGCGCAGCCGCTGGGCCAGAATATCATAGGAGAACTCGGTCTCTTCGAATATATCCCCGTCCGGCCGGAAGGTTACCTTGGTGCCGGTGGACTTGGTCTTCCCCACGACCTTGAGCTCCTTCTCCCGAACACCGCGGATGAAGGAGATATGATAAATCTTGCCGTCCCGCTTCACCTCCACCTCCATCCACTCTGAGAGCGCGTTGACTGCCGAGACCCCGACCCCGTGGAGACCGCCCGAGACCCGGTAGGCCTTATTGTCGAACTTGCCGCCGGCGTGGAGCGTGGTCATCACCACCTCGACCGCCGGCTTCTTCTCCGTCTTATGGCGATCGACCGGGATCCCCCGGCCATCATCAATAACCGAGACACTGTTATCACCATGGATGACCACCTCAATCTTTCGGCAGTGGCCCACCATCGCCTCATCGATCGAATTGTCCACCACCTCATATGCCAGGTGATGCAAGCCGCGCGTGCTGGTATCCCCGATATACATGGCGGGGCGTTTCCGAACCGCCTCGATACCCTTCAGCACCTTGATGGTGGTGGCATCATATTTCTTCGCCCTGGTTCGGGGGCCGGAACCGAGGCCTACGACAGTTTTTTTATTTTTTGATTTTGTTTTCTTCTCGGCCATTGTCACCTCATCTGTTCCACGTCGCCCATCCTGAATATAATCCGTTTGACTAGGGGATGGGGCAGATTCCGGTTCAATCTGTCCCGGATCTGGTTTTTCCGATACCGGTCAAGTTGCGACAACCAGACAGAGCTGTCAACATTGACAATAAGTGTGCCGGTGCGGAGAGAATGGGGCTGGGCATGCCGGGCGATGGCAGAGCCTACCACGGAATTCCAGATCTCAAAGACCCGGCTGGATACTACCAGTTCTTTCAGCCCTAATCGGGATATAATATCTTTGACGATGGGACCGATGGCCTCGGCACCGTTTCTCTCTTCGTTTTTTCCCTTCACAACTTCATCGGCATAAGAACACAGAGGAACCGCCCATCGGTCTTGAATACTCCCGGGCTTTCCGGATTGATCAACTGCAATTTAATCTTATCTTCGTCGTCAAGGGCCTTGAGGACATCAATAATGAATATCGGGTTGAATGCTATCTCTATCTCCTCTCCATCATAATCTATCTGCAGTTCATCCCGGGCTTCACCCACATCGGGGGTTACCGCACTGATCCGGGCCAGCTTATTTCCGAACGTGAATCTGACTGAGTTGGACTTCTCGTCGTTGATCAGGGAGGCACGCTTAACCACCTGCATGAAATCAAGTCGGGGGAGTTCCAGGGTGGTTCCCTGCTCCTGGGGGATAACCTGCCGGTAGTCGGGAAACCGTCCTTCAACCAGGCGAGATATCATCAGGATCCCGGGAAATTCGAAGGCGACCTGCCTATCCCCCAGCTTGATTACACATTCGCCGTCATCCTCCAGAATTCGACCTAATTCCTGAACTGCTTTATATGGAAGGATGATCTCCTTTTTGAAATCAGCGGGGAGCACGCACTCGGTCTTGGCCATGGCCATCCGGCGTCCATCCGTTGCTACGGCGGTGAGTTCACCTTCTTCAAAGATTAGATGGAGGCCGTTCATAAAGTGTCGGGTCTCATCCAGAGAGATCGCGTAAGCGGTTTTCTTGATCAAACTCTTTAACTCGGCCTGCCGGATTTTGATGGCAACTGCGTTTTTCAGATCGGGCGCGGCGGGGAATTCTTCCCGGGGCAAGCCTTTCAACTGAAAGAACGAGCGGGCACAGGTTATCCGGGTCACATTGTCTTCTCCGGTTTCCAGGGAGATTCCGGCCCCCGGCATTTCTTTAATTATATTGAACAGGCGTCTCCCGGGGATACTGCTCGCCCCGGCTTCTGCCACTTCCGCCGGCAGGGAGCAGGATATCCAGATCTCCAGATCGCTGGCAATCATTTCTACCCCCCGGGGACTTGTCTCCATAATTATATGTGAGAGAATCGGGAGCATGCTCTTGGTCCCGACAATGCCCTGAAGATGTTGCATAATTCGCAGGGCGTCATCCTTCTGGAACTTCAGTTTCATCTACACCTCCTTGATCAATCATCTTTTATCAGTTTTTCAACAGGTATTATAAGATATAGAATGTTAATATGTAAAGATAATAATAATAATAAGTGGTGTGGATATGTTAATAACCCGGTTCATGCCTACCGAAATGATCCGGTATCGAACTATTTATACTCAAGCGATTATAGAACTACAATCGTGGGAAAAGATGTGTATAACCGGTGGAAAGTGGGGGATAAATAACCTATAAGATCGATGGGATGAGTTATCCCCACCTTATCCCCTGATAACCCGCCGAGATGTTCACAGATGATCATACATATATGCACCGGAAGAAGGTTGGCCGGATTCATCTTGCACCGTATAAACGGGATTGCTAAGTGTAACGTATTGAACGACAATTGATAATCCGGGTTAAACGGTAGCATGACGGATCTCTTTTTCCAGGTAGGAGAGAGTGTTGGAGAGATGCTTGTCGTTGTTAAGCTGGTTCCCAATCTTCTGACAAGCATGGAGAACGGTGGTATGATCGCGCCCTCCGAATGCATCCCCGATCTCACTAAGTGAACGGCCGGTCATGATGCGGGCCAGGTACATCGCCAACTGACGCGGATAGGCAATGGCATTCGGCCTCCGGGAACTCTTCATATCAGCCATCCGGATATCGTAGTAGTCGCTCAGTTTCCTTTGAATCTGATCGATGGTGATAACCCTTTCCATCTCGTCTTCCACGATCCCCGCCAGCACCAATTCGGCGGTCTTCATGGTAAGTTCGGTGTTGGTAAGCGAAGAGTATGAAGCGACCTGGATTAGAGCACCTTCCAGTTTTCGGATATTGGACTTAATCCGATCGGCGATATAGAAGATAATATCGTCGGGGATGGAGAGCCCCGAATATTCAGCCTCCTTACGAAGGATAGCAATTCTGGTCTCCCGGTCGGGGGGTTGGATATCAACCACCAGGCCCCATTCAAACCGGGAGATGAGACGCTCCGCGATGTCCGGGATATCCTGAGGTGGGCGGTCGCTGCAGAGGATAATCTGCTTGTGGAGATCGAAGAGGTGATTGAAGGTGTGGAAGAACTGTTCCTGGGTCTTTACCTGACCTCCGAGGAAGTGAATGTCGTCGATCAGCAGGACATCCACTTCCCGGTACTTCTTCCGGAACTTGTCGGTGGTCCGGTTGCCGATGGCATTGATAAAATCATTGGTGAAACTCTCGCTGGAGATATAGAGAACACTAAACTTTTTATCGTGCCCCAGAATTGTATTGGCGGCGGCCTGCATCAGGTGAGTTTTTCCGAGCCCCACTCCTCCGTACAGAAAAAGAGGATTGTAAGCTTTTCCGGGGGCGTGAGCGACCGCCATGGTAGCGGCGTTTGCGAATTGATTAGAGGCGCCGACCACAAACCGTTCAAAGGTATATTTTGGATTAAGATTGGAGATCCGGTATGAAGGCCTTTTCTGGGACGGCATCTCTTCAAGAGGTTCCGGTATTAAGGAGTGGGGATACCGACTGATGGTGAAGACAATCTGGAGAGTTCGCCCAACGATCCGGGAAGCGGTATCTTCCATAATCTCCAGGTAATGTTCCTGGAGCCAGTCACGGAAGAAGAGATTGGGAACTTCAATAATGAGTTTCTCCTCTTCCCAGGCTATCGACCTGATGGTAGAGATCCAGGTCTGATAGTTCTGTTCTCCCAGTCGGTCCTTTAGTTGGGAGAGTAGATCTGTTGTCAGGTGGTCCATCTGTTATCTATCGAAAAGAACGAAGTCCGGGTTAATTTATCCACAACAAGGTATAAAATAAGGTAAAGTTAGATGCTGTTTGCTTATTTTTAAGATATCGGGAGACATTCAGCTGTCATAAGACCTGAAAGTGCCCTATCGACAATAATTTGTATTCTGTTGCGTATTAACAAGTTACAGGGTAATTTATTTAAAAAGGGAATTAATATATAAGCAGGCCGGAGTATAGATACTTGTTTTCAATCTTATTCTATCACTTTTAACAGGTTATGACTATCAATGAGAAAGCGTTTTTTGTTATCAACAAGTTATCCACATCGGTTAATATCTTCGTCGCAAAAAAAGTAACTTGATTATAGTAAAAAAAATATTAAAAAACAAGAAAAAAATTAAAAAAATTCGCGAAACGGTTAAAAACTGCCACAAGCTTTCAGTGAACCCGTCATTCCCTATTTGAAATTTACGGTGGGAGCCCCACCCGGGCGGGGCGATTATCGGGGCAAGACCCGAAAAGCGGATATACCGCCTCGGGGTAAAATGCCCCTCCCACAATCCGCAGATATGGGTTCACTGAAAGCTTACAAACTGCCATCGTCCCCATTCTTTCTTACTTATTGACACGGACGGTGGAGTATATAATAATGCGACAATTGTAATACCCCGTATTTATACGATAGTATATTTAGAGAGATGATTGAATCTGGAGTAAGAGCATGAAGAGAACATATCAACCTTCCAGAAGAAAGAGAAAAACCACCCACGGTTTTTTTGCCCGCAAAGCGACAAAAGGTGGCCGGAACGTTATAAAGAGGCGACGGAAGAAAGGCAGGAAAAGATTGGTGGTCGCTTGAACCTGTGAAGAAACCCTCCTTCTCCTTTTCCCGAGAGTGGAGCTTAAAGAAGGCGGTAGCCTTCAGAGAGCTATATCGGCAAGGGGCCCGTGTACGGGGCGATATGGTAATATTGTTCTATCGTCCAGCAGGGGTAGAGCCGTTCCGGGTCGGATTCTCCACCAGGAGGAAGCTGGGAAACGCGGTCCGGCGCAACCGGGCGCGCCGCTTGATGCGTGAGATCTTCCGCCTCCATCAGCACGAGGTTAAGCCGGGAATGGAGTACCTCTTTCTCTGGACCGGCCCGGGAGAGGGGGTTGGTTTGAAAGAAGTGGAGCGAGAGATGGTTGCTTTACTTAAGAAGGGAGGTCTTTTACGGTGATGAAGCGAGTGCTGATAAAAGGGCTGATAATTCTCATCCGGCTTTATCAGAAAGTGCTCTCGCCGCTCTGGCCGGGGCGCTGCCGGTTTTACCCTACCTGTTCCGAATATTTTTGCCAGAGCCTGCAGAAGTGGGGTTTGACAAAGGGAATATGGAAAGGGGTGGTACGGCTCGGAAAATGCCATCCCTTCCATCCCGGTGGTTATGATCCGGTATAATATAGTAAGTGACTAAAGTTGGAAGTGACTAAAGTGAGCTAAAGTTTCGGAGAAAAATTTTAAATGGATAAAGTAAGTAAATTAGGTTTAGCTGTCATGGTCCTTCTCCTCATTGGATGGTTCTACTGGCAGAGTCAGCAGAAGAAGCAACTGCCTCCCCCGGTCCCGGTCGGAGAGCAAGAGAAGGCGTTAAAACGGGAAACGTTGCCCTCCGCCCCTCCGGCGCGCGCGGTCGTGCCCCCGAAAGCAATCCCGAAGGGTAAGGCGGTCGTAGCCCCGGCGGAGGAGCTCCCCGTCGCCTTCCCCCGGGATATCGCGCCCCTCTCCTTTGAGACCGGCCTCTTCACCGTTGAATTGAACCCGTTCGGAGGAGTGATCCAGAGGCTGGTCCTGAAAGAGAACCCGTCCGCCGGGATCAGGAAGCTGCCGGATGAGGTCACCGGCTCGGTCATCCTCCTGGCGCCCCGGAATATCGAGCAGGCGCCCGGCCGGTTCCTGAACTTTGAGCCCGTGGTGATGCAGTCGGAACGGACCCCGAACGCGGCCGAATTCACCTGCACCTATGACAACCAGGTAACGGTCTCCAAGAGATACTCTTTTGAGGAAGATTCCTATACCGCCCATCTCCGGGTTATTCTCCGCAACGATTCGGATCTGGCTCTCAAATGGGAAGACGGTCCGGATTTCAACTGTGGGGCGATTCACCCTATCGACAAAGATGATCTGCTGGGTGTGGATGTGCTTGATGGTGATACTATTCTACGGAAGAAAGCTCCGGAAGTTAAAAGTCCGGCCCGGGTCAACTGGCTCGGCCTGAAGACCAAATATTTCGTCGCTATCTTCAAGCCGGAAGAACGGCAGGCATCCTTCTTTACGATCGAGGGGAAGAAAAAATCACCTACCCCCTCGAGCAAAGCTGCTATCGGTTGTGCTCGCGGACCCGGTGCTTCACCGTATCAATACCTGGGAGCTACTATGACCTTTCCCTCATTGACCCTGAAGCCAGGAGAGAGCGCGGAGTACTCGTTTATACTTTATCTCGGGCCGGCCAACTACGAGGTGCTGAAAGCAGCCGGCAACCGCTTAGCGGAGATAGTGGATTTCGGGTTTTTCGGCAAGTTCTACCTTCCTCAGGCCCTGATCTGGCTCCTGGACCGGATCTATAACCTGATCGGGAGCTATGGATGGGCTATTATCCTGCTGACCGTCATCATCAAGATTGTCCTCTGGCCCCTGACCCATAAGAGCTACGCCTCGATGGCCAAGATGCAGAAACTCCAGCCGCAACTGGCGGTCCTCAAGGAGAAGTATAAAGGGGACGCCAAGAAGATCCAGGCGGAGACCATGAAACTATATAAGGCGAACGGGGTCAATCCGATGGGCGGCTGCCTCCCCATGCTCCTCCAGATGCCGATCCTCTTTGCCCTCTTCACGACTCTCCGCAATACCATCCTGCTTCGGAAGGCATCGTTCTGGATCATCCCCGGGAAGTGGATCAAAGATCTCTCGGGCCCGGATGTCCTGATGGTACTCGATAAATCCTACCCAATCATCGGCAATCATCTCAACATCCTCCCCCTCCTGATGGGCTTGAGCTTCTTCCTCCAGCAGAAGTTAACCCCCACCTCCGGCGGGGGCAGTCCGCAGTCTGCGCAGCAGCAGAAGATGATGGCCACGTTGATGCCGGTTATGTTCACGTTTCTCTTCTACAGTCTCCCGGCGGGTCTGAATCTCTACTTCATGCTCAGCACCTTCATTACGATCGCTCAGCAGTTGGTAACCACCAGGATGAAGGAGAAGAACGCCTGATCCCGGTTCTTTGTTTGGGTTATTGGAACCGAGTCCATGTTCTTCTGTGGAGACTGCGTAAACATCCAGTATTTCATTTCTTCATTATCTTTTCTTGGTGCCGTGGTGGTTGAAGTCTAATGATAAAAATTAACGAACCGGAGACAATAACCGCCGTGGCCACACCAGATGGTGAAGGCGCAATCGGCGTGATCAGGATCTCCGGCCCCCGAGCCTTCGCGATACTGAAGGCCATCTTCCATCCCCGGAAAAAAGCCGACGGAGAGATGTCGCCCTTCCACCTCTACCGGGGCTGGATCAAGAATGGGGCCGAGGAGATCGACGATGCCATGGTGGCGGTGATGAAGAAGCCGCGGAGCTACACCGGTGAAGATATGGTCGAGATCTACTCCCATGGAGGCCGCGCGGTCTCTGCCGCCCTCCTCAACGCCGTTATCGCGCGGGGAGCCCGGCCGGCCGAACCGGGAGAGTTCACCCGGCGGGCCTTCCTGAACGGAAAGATGGATCTGACCCGGGCCGAGTCGGTGGCTTGGCTCATCTCCGCCCGGTCGGAAGCGGAGCTGAAGTGCGCCGTCGGTCAGCTGAAAGGTGACCTCCGCGAGCGCCTCCTGGAGATAAAACGTGAGCTGGTCCGGGCGCTCTCACTGGTGGAAGTCACCCTTGACTTCGATGAATATGAAAACATCCTCCTCCCCTCTGAAGAGATCAAGGAGATCGCCGAGCGGGCACTGGCGGGGCTGAAGAAGTTGCATCGACAGGCCCGGGCCGGGTCCTGCCTGCGGGACGGCATTCGAGTGGTGATAGTCGGCAAACCGAATGTGGGAAAGTCAAGCCTCCTCAACACCTTCCTCTCCCAGAAGAGGGCCATAGTCTCCCATCAGCCGGGTACGACACGGGACACGATTGAAGAAGTGATCCGGCTTGACGGCATTCCGCTCCGGCTTATCGATACCGCCGGCATCCGGCCCCCCCGGGGAGAGATTGAACGGGAAGGAGTAAACCGGGCCAAGGAGAAGGTGCGCGTTTCCGATCTCGTGCTTCTGGTTCTGGATAGTGGAACCAGGATTTCAAAAGATGACCTGGAGATCCTGCGGCTGGCGCGGGAGAAACGAGCCCTCCTGGTCATCAATAAGAGCGACCTACCGGAACGGGTCGATCTGGACCGGATACGCCATGAACTGCACCGGAGGAAGGTGATCAAGATCTCCGCCGCCAGGAATTGGGGGATCGAGCGGTTGCGGGAAGAGATTATAGCCTTGATCAGGGAAGATTTCATGGGAGGAGAGTCAGCCGGGGTGATGATCAGCCATCGACGGAAGGAGGCGCTCGGGGCCGCGTCGCGATCGATCGAACACGCTCTATTGAGTCTCGATCAGAAACTCTCCGGGGAGTTTATCGCCCTTGACCTGAACAGAGCCCTGGGCGAGGTACGGCGCGTCCTGGGAGAAGAGTACGGGGACGAAGTACTAGATGAGATCTTCTCCCGCTTCTGCGTGGGGAAGTAGGTTTTCACTATCGTGTAGCTGGTGAGTCACCATCACTTCCGAAGTAAATTCTTGAAATTTCTTGCATGGCCCAGAGTCCGCTGCCGGGGCGGAAGATGGCTATATCTTTACTTCCGTCTCCATCGTAATCGGCCGAAACCGGATTGTCGTCATATCTTCCGAAGTAACATCGGCTCACACCTCGAATAGCCCACAATCCTGAAGATGAGCGAAAAATCGCAGCCTCACCTACTTCATCTCCGGTGTAATCGACGATGGAGGCTAAATCTCCCGTGGTCCCGAAATAAAAACGCGTTATATCTTTAATGATCCAAAGACCTTCTTCCATTCGGAAGATTGTTCCTTCCATCGTACCGTCGCCGTCGAAATCCCCGGTGAGGGGATGATCCCCCTCCCGACCCAGGTAGAACCTGCTCATTTCCCTGATGGTCCACAATCCCGTTTTCGGTTTAAAGATAGCCGTATCAGCTTTTCCATCTCCATTATAATCCCCCGGTACGGGAATGTCTCCGTCAGCCCCGAAATAAGAGCGAGTTATTCCCCTAATCGCCCAGAGGCCGGAATCTGCCCGAAAGACAGCCACTTCAGAAGTTCCATCACCACTGTAGTCACCGGCCACCGGCCAGTCTCCATTCTTTCCGAAATAACAGCGGGTCACTCCTCTTACCGCCCACAATCCGGTTGCTGGACGGAATATAGCTACTTCCGCCGAACCGTCCCCATCATAATCTCCGGAAACCAAAGCCGCGGGTGCGGGTGAGTACCGGTTAGACGGGTCCCAGGAGGCTTGGTACTCGTCCCCGGTAAGATAACCATCGTGGTCCTCATCTTGGTCCAAATTCATTCCGAACGAGTCGAAAATCTCCCCATCCGTATCCCGCGCGAAAAAAGACAGATCAGAACCATTGATATCCACCTGGCAATGATGGAAAAGAGACTCAGCATAAATGCTGTAAGGATTCAGCCCGGGATCACCCACTTCAACAAGAGGTCCGCCGCCGCCGCCGGTGACGATATAATGAATGCCTCTCTTCCGGCTCCTCTCATAGAAATGGATATGACCGTTGAAGACTGCCTGAACGCCATAGCGTTCAAAAAGAGGGACGAGATATTCCTCCACCTTTGGATCGGCTCGGGGAGAGCGGACATAGGGGGGGTGGTGAAAAGCGATGAACTTCCATGTAGAATCGGCCGATTGTAGGTCGCTCAGCAACCATTCGTACTGTTCGCTTCCCGGAGAAAAGTCCCCACCCGCTTCGTAGTAATTGCTATTGACTACGACAAAATGAGCGTTGCTGTAATCGAAAGAATACCATAGATCCCGGTTGTCGGGATTAGGACTTCCATTATCAGGGAAAGAGAAATAGTCCTGGAAATAAGCGGGATTGCCGCTTTCTGAATACTCATGGTTACCGATGGAGACGAAATTAGGAATATAACCCAAGAGAGGTTGTCCGGGGTGGAAATACTCCGTTCCCCAACCGACGTTTCTCGTCTCTTCACACCAATCCCCAGTTAACACCACATCTCCCACATTAAAGACCAGATCCGGTAAAGTATAATATATTATCGACTGAACAACTATGGGATGAAAGGTCGTGTAATTGCTCCAACTGGATCTATTGTCACCATAGACGGCGAAAGTAAAGGGAGCATCAGAAGAAGGAGCCGTCCGAAAAGTATAACCCGGGCGTTGCCAACCTCCACTTTCTACTTGATAATAATAAAACGTCTCCGGATCTAATCCATCCAAAACCAACTCATGTATATATTGTCCGCAATGAGAAAGAAAAGCCACTCCCTCTTTATAATAGCCATATACCTCTGTGGGGCCATAATCCACCCTGCTGTCGGGAGAAGAATTCGTCTCCCACATCACTGTAATCTGATTGGTCCTTACATCCTGTAGATATGGCCCCTTTGAGATTTCGCAATGAATATATTTTTGAGGAAATGTGAAGCTAAAAATTAGAAGGGATAGCGAGTAACATATTTGGAGGAAACTTATTCTCATAACAGAATTATATCATGTAAAATACTCTTCCGCTAGTCAACAATGTCTCCTAATCTCTTAAAAAATACCGAGGAAGCCCGAGTCTTCTTTTTCATGGGGAGGGGGGGATGGCTTGGGGGTTTCTTTCTGGGTTAGGTTGTCGGCCGGGCTGGTCTCATCTTGTTTAATCTCCTCGGAATGAATATCTTCACTATCCGATCTGACAGTTTCTTCCGACCGGAAATATGCGTGCAGGGTTTTGATCTCATTCCGTAAGTCCACAATCTCATGGTGCAGGGCGGATATTTCAGAACTGGTATCTTTATTTTCTTTAAGTGAATCGGAATTCTCCTTTCGGACAATCTCGAGAGATGATGAAAAATTATCCAGTTTTTGCCCAAATTCATCCATTCTTTGGTTAGAACGTTTTGACAGAATGACTGACTCTTCAGAGAGCTTTACCG
>JAVCDH010000079.1 GCA_030765805.1 Candidatus Euphemobacter frigidus | reverse complement strand
ATACCGCCAGCTTCTGCTCCTGTGTAAACCTTTGTTTCTGCGTCATCTCACTCTCTCCTTCCTTTTGGCAGGAGAAAGTGTTACCTTCCTTTAGCCCATTTTTTCTGGATTCTTAGTAGCAGAAACATTTTAGCAAGTAAACAATCGGCCTAAATTTCCTCTCGGTCACGATGGGGGAGGTCAGCGGGTCTCCGAGGTCAGCGATCCTATCCAGCATTTCCGGGGCCAGCCTCAGAAGTCGAAAGACCTGGGTCACCCGCACCCGGGAAACGCCCAGCTCCCGGGCCAGGGCAGCCTGAGAGGGGTATTTCCCGGTTTCCAGAGCCTTTTTCCACTCCCGGGCAAGGAAGATCGGTTTCCGGTAAGTCCGGGATGGTTTATGTTTGTGCGCCTTTTTCCCTCTCCGAACCGGCGGCAGCTCAAAGCCCGCCCGAAAAGTTCTATCTATTGACTTGTCCGGGGAGCTAAAAAAGCCCGATCATAAAAGATCGGGCTTTTTTAGCACTGAGCGAACCTTGAGCTTTGCTCAAGGTGAGTTGAAGTATCCCATTATGCCGCCGAGCTTTCTACGTTCTGCGCCATCACTTTTTCCGGCTCTGACCCCCTTTCAGGAATAGATAATCTTGAGGGTTTCTTTGACGCTCTTGACGACGTAAAGCTGCCCCTTGATGTTGGTCACGTCGGCGACGGCCAGCTTGTCTTCGGCCAGAGTTAGGATCGGACCCTGATACCAGTTTTTTCTCCGTAGTTCGGAAGGAAGGGCGTTGCAATATCCGTCGAGAAGGCGGTAAAACTCCTTGGTCAGCCCCCGCCCTTTTTTCCGGTCTTTCCTCACCTCTATCGCCCGCTGCCGGACGTGAACCCGGGCCCAGCCGCTTTCCACTCTCGCTTTTAATATAATTAAGAGGTCGGGTTCAAACTGAACCTCCGAATACTTTCCCTCGAGCTCTCTTTTTTTAATCATGAAATATTCGCAACAGAAGTCCAGCGATTCCCGGCTTATCTGTTCATGATTAAGGAGGGCCTGGGCGAAGATCAGGGGATCTTCATACGGCGAGCGGTCGTAGCTGATGGAGGAATCGGGATACAGGAGGCTGTTAACGACTATCTGGTTCAGGCGCTGGCAGATAAGATCGATCTGGAGACGCTCCGCGTAAAATCCCATGTTCTCATAATATAATTTCAGCAATTCCTTATGCGGGTCTTCTATGTCGATCGTGATTTTACCGAAGGTACTGATAATCTTGGCAGTGGTGGTCTTCCCCAGGCCGATATTCCCCGCCATCATCATTATCACCGGATTTTTTTTGAGAATTGTCTGGAGACCCTCGGCTTCATCCCAGATCTGTTTTAAAGCCTCCTTTTCGTCAAGCGGTTTTATCTCGGTAATTATCGACTCTACTGTCTGGTTGATCTTATCGTCAGAGTTCATTCTCGAGTTTCCTTTTTCCTTCTATTTGTTTAATCTCAACTTAGTGCACCATTTCATAAATACGGTGGCATTCGGCCGTCGATGCATCCCGATCTGCTGCGTTGCTCGTCGGTCAAATACTACTAGAGTATTCTCCCTTCTCGCGCCTTGCAGCTCGGGCGCCTCACCGCCCTCGATACGTCACCGTATTTATGAAAAGGTGCACTTAGGTTTAAATGTAACATTTAGTTGCTTTGGGGTCACCTAATTCCCACCTAATTTCCTATTGCCACGTATCTCCGGTTGACGTAGGGTATTTGTCATGTCCAATGAAATCAAGAATGAAAAGCCGTCGGGCCCGGCGACCTTTGCCGGGCTGGGCCTGGGCGAAGAAGCGCTGGCAGCGGTCAGGCGAATCGGCTTCGAAGAGCCGACCGAGATCCAGGAAAAGTTCATCCCGGCGGCGCTGACCGGGCGCGCCTGCATCGGAAGGGCCCGGACCGGGACCGGGAAGACCGCCGCCTTCTTCCTCCCGATCCTTCATCGTTTTCACAAAGGTGAGAAGCTTCGTGTGTTGGTCCTGGCCCCGACCCGGGAACTGGCGCGACAGATTGCGGATGAGAGCCGGAAGATGACCGGGAAGGGCCCTCCCCGTACCATCGCCGTGTACGGGGGGACCCGGATCAACCCCCAGATCGAACACCTGAAGCAGAACCCCGAGATTGTGGTCGGCACACCCGGCCGGCTTATCGATCATGGTCGCCGGGGCACCCTGAACTTCCGGGATTTCACCATAGTGGTGCTGGACGAGGTCGACCGTATGTTCGATATGGGATTCCGGCGTGACATCAGCGGCATCCTCCGCCAGTGCCGGAACTGCCGGCAGATCATGTTCCTCTCGGCCACGCTGCCCCCGGACATCATGCGTCTGGCCGAGCGATTCCTGAAAGACCCCCTCCGGATTTCGGCGGTCGAAGAAGACCGGCCGTCGGTGGAGACACTCGAGCAGAGTTACTTTGCTATCTCGCCGCGCCGCAAATTCGCTCTCTTGGATCGGCTCCTGAAGCGCGAAAAACCGGAACTGGCCCTGATCTTCACCCGGACCAAGCGGGGCGCCGAGCGGGTGGGGAGACGACTACGGGAGAAGAACTACAACTCGATGTTCATCCATGGTGATTTGCCGCAGGGGCGCCGCGACCGGGCAGTGGCCAGTTTCCGGGAAGGCAAGATCAAGCTCCTGGTGGCTACCGACGTGATGGGACGGGGGATCGATGTGCCCGGGATATCGCATATAATCAACTACGATATCCCCGAAAACTCCGATGATTATCTTCACCGGGTGGGGCGCTCGGCCCGGATGGACGCGAAGGGCAAGGCCATTACCTTCGTCACCCCGGAGCAGGGTGACGAACTCACTGCCATTGAGATGCTCTGCAACCTGGAGCTGCGGGAGGATCGGATTCCCGACTTCAATCCTGGCCTGGAGGATTAAACCCGGAGTATGCGGTTGTTGCGGGCGGACCAGCAGTAACCTCATTATTCGGGTTTAATTGCTTATTCCGCCTTCAGGAGTTTGAATGAGTTTAAATACCGCTCCACGAGAGAGTCGCCGTCCTCTCCCCCGGGGGTAGTGGCAACAAGTACATACAGGCGTTTATCCTTTAACACCGATTTCCACAGTGTTATAAGCGTCACATAGTGCCACGCTCGCAAAAATCACAATTCTCATAGTAGCAATGCGTTATGATTATATCAATAAAAATAGTTAGCAAAATTATGACGCTTAAAGAGTTTAAAATGCGGTTATATAATGGCGGAGTTGGTCTGTGTACCAGTATAAAACAGCCAAATATGACCTAAAATAAGCACAAATATATAATATTTTCCTTGACTCATTAGCAAGATACCTCTATATTGACAGTATTATAAACGTCATAATTTTGCTATATGGAGAAAGGAATATGGACTTAATTGATTATTTTACCGAGGATTTAAAATCACGGCAGAAACAGTACGAGGCGATCCGGGCGGTAGCATTCAAAGAGGGAGACATAGGGGAAGTGGCCCCGCGCTTCGGCTATACCCCTCAATCGTTGCGAACCTTGATCAATCGCCTTGAAGGAGGGCGGCATGTTCTATTCCCCGAAGTTAAGCGGGGACCGAAAGGGCGGCATACTTCAGATGAAACTGTTAAGCTGATTTATGAATTGCGCCGGAAGAGGAAGATTAACGCACAGGAGATCGCCAGAGAGCTGGATCGATTGGAAATCTCGCTCGGTGTTCGCACGGTGGAACGAATACTGGCTGACGCAGGTTTTCCCAGATTGCGTCGGAGAACAAATAAAGAAAAAGGACTCAGCAAAACCGGTACTCTGATTACGCAACGATCCTCTAACCTGGATATAAAGGAGCTTCAGCCTTTTCAGGATGATTGTCAGGTAGCCGGAGTATTTCTTTTCATCCCTTATATTCTGGAGAGTGGCATACTTGATGTCGTCGAGCAATGTGCCTTACCGGAATCAAACGATATCGGGAAGAGATCGGCTGCCCTGTCCATGCTATTGCTCAAATTAATTGGCAATGAGCGATTGAGTCATATAGATCAATACAACATGGATCATGGTTTTGGACTTTTTGCCGGTTTGAATGTGCTGCCAAAACCATCATACATGTGTTCATATTCCTGTCGCACGACAGCGGCTGGATTGCTGAGATTTCAGAGGGAACTTATCAGTAATCTTTCGCAGCTCTATCCGGAGTTATATACCGGAAAGACTATCAATCTGGACTTTCACTCGATTCCGCATTTCGGGACAGAGTCAGAGATGGAGAAAGTGTGGTGTGGTGCGCGGGGGAAGACAATGAAGGGGGCCAATACCTTTTTCGCTCAGGATGGGGGAAGTGATTCACTCATCTACACCAGAGCTGACATCAAGCGATCTGAGTCATCCGACGAGATAAGGAAGTTTGTTGATTACTGGGTAGGGATAAAAGGGGTCGTGGATGAGACACTGGTTTTTGACTCAAAGGTGACCAATTATAATATTCTATATGACCTGGATAAAGAGAGCGTTAAATTCATCACGTTGAGGAGACGCGGGAAGAAGCTTATCGAGGATACTCTGAATATACCGGAGGAAGAATGGAAGAAAGTTTATCTTCCGATCCCCAAACGAAAGTACAAACATGTAAAAGTGTTTGAAGAACGGACTGAACTGATTTCCGGGAGGGGAGAGTTTCGTCATATAATCATAAAAGATCACGGCAGAGCACAGCCGACTTTTATAGTCAGCAACAATGAGAATATGGAGTTAGTGGATGTATTAAAGGTCTATGCCCGTAGATGGCACATAGAAAACAAGTTGTCTGATCTGGTTCATTTTTTCAGCATAAACGCACTATCATCTCCGATTATGATCCGGATCCATTTTGATATCTTCTGGACGGTTGTTGCTGACACTCTATATCATCTCCTCGCAAGAGATCTGAGGAGATTTGAAAGTTGCCGTGCCCCAAAATTATTCAAGCGATTTATTGATATGCCCGGGCGAGTGAAATATGATGGGGAGAGGTTTACAGTAAAAATTCGGAAACGAGCTACAACACCGATCCTCTTAGGCGTAGAAAAACTGAACAAAGAAGTTAGAGTACCATGGTTGGGTAATAAGCCACTGAAGGTCATTTGGACGCCTTAGTAAATGACGCTTAAAAGGCCTGTGGAAATCGGTGTTTAACAGAAAACGCGCTTTACCTCGGAGCGCTGGAGAATTTTTCGGGGCGGGCACCTCGTAGACGATCTCCTTTCCCCTGATCCCCTCCTGTTCAATCGAGTAATACTTGAGCTCCCGGGCGCCGGTCTGTTTGAGCAGCCCTTCTCTGGCGTCTTTATAGATAGTGTCATCGCTCGCGAAGAAGACCGCTACCCCGGGCAGGTCGGAAAACTCGGCGCTGAAAGAAGCCGCCTCTGTCTTCAAACTGTAAAGATTCTCCACGACTTCACCGACCACGGTATGGTCGGTCGACGAACTGAATGAAGGGGTTCCGGGAAGAAGAACGCTGAATCCCCCCGCCTTTGATGCAAAGGTCTTCCAAGAATCATCTGTCTCCGCGCCTCTCGTGATGAACGCCGGAATGACCAGAAACATAATAATGGCAGTCAGGGTATATCTCATAAGTGCCCCCCTTCTGTGATGTCTATCCGCTTCAGAATTTTAATATTTAGTCCACGGGCATCACGCCGGCTAACCAGTCGAACATTCGCTGATCGTAAAGGCTGCGGGCCTGGGGTTCGCAGTGCCAGTTAGCGCCCTCGGATCTTGTGAACCGCACGATTGTTTTGGGGCACTCCAGTGCCTCGTGAACCTCCCGGGACTGGCCCGGCCAGAACTGTTCGTCGTCGGGATCGGAGATGAAGATCGGACAGCGGACCTGTTTGATGACATCGCGCAGGTTGTAAAGCTGAACTTCCTTGAACACCTTAAAGGGGTTATCGGAGCAGTACGGTTTCATCCTGAACTCGACCTCCTGGCGTTCGGCGTCGGTTGCGGACTTCATGCCCCCAGAAAAGGCCTCGTTGAATTTATCTTCCTCACCGGCGACGAGGAGTTCGCGCATAAATTCGGGAAGGTTTCTGAACCAGGAAGTTGAGATATCCATCACACCCGGGTCGGCGATACCCGCCGCGATGCGGTGCTCGAAGGCTAGGGCCCGGGGGACCCAGTAACCGCCCTGGCTTATGCCCGAGAGCGCGATCCGGTGCGGGTCGACATCGGGTCGTTCAAGCAGGTAGTCGACGATCGGAGTGATGACCTTCTCCCAGTCATGGCGGAAGGGAATGTTATGTAACCAGAGCATGGCGTTCTGACCGGGGCCGTCGAAGGTCAGGGCCGCGTAGTCGCGCTCCAGCGCCGCGGCGATCCCGGCGCCCCACATGGCGTTGGTTGTTCCGTCGCTTCCGTTGTTGAATATGATGGTAGGCCGTGGAGTGTCGGATTCATCCGGCCGGAAGAAATAAGCGGGCAGGGGAGTATTTTCGTAGGGAATCTCGAATTGCTCAGCCGGGGGGTCGAGATACGCGCAGAACCTGTCCCAGCAGGTCCGGTTCTGCTTCCAAGTCGGGACCAACCGGGAGGGGTCTTCGGTGCCATCCACCATTGCATTAGCGAGCGCGTAATATGTTGCCGCCCTTAGAAAGGCCTGACGGGCACTGACCCGGTTTCCGGCTGAAGCGCTCGCTTCGGCGATTTCCCGGATACGCTCGGCGGTATCATACCACTCCCGGAACCAGCTGTCGAAGTCGCCGTCTTTTATGCGTTTAGCCGTGGAGAGCATCTCGCCGCTATCCCCGGCCCCGTAATAACACTGGCCCAGTGCTATCTGGGTCTCAAAGTCCATCTGAGTGTGTTCAAAGAAGTACTGATTTTTCTTCAGCTCCTTCACGCGATACTCCCTTCTGGTTATTGCAGCGTTTTTAATAGACTCGCTTCGGTAATACTGTAGAATATATGATACCGATTAAAATGGTATAATTCAAATTTATTATGACTCTAAGACATGAAACATCATGGAGTTTAAATAAAAAGTAGATTAGAGGATCGAGGCGGTGCTTTTTTTCTTTAAACTTTATCAACCCGCCCCCGTTAAAATACTGGAGAATTAAAATTATCATTGATTTGTCCGCGGAAACGGCGACCGCTTTTTTGTCTACACTCCTCCTTCATCTTATATCTTAATCGGGCTCAAGCTATTAGAGACTGTCGCCCAAATCGACAGCAACTCGGCTCACGTGGATTTGGGCAACAGTCCCATTATTATCGATGAATAAGTCCATATTTATTACGGCGACATTCCTGCTTCTAATCAGTGTCTCTGTCTCACGCGGTGCTCAGGAGGAAGAGGCCCTCTCCTGGAATGAATGTGTCCGGGAGGCAAAGAAGAACAATCCCGACCTCCTCTCCTCCGCATTCCAGGTCGAGCAGGCCGAGGCAAACGTGGGCAAATCCAGGAGCCCCCTCCTGCCGCAGATTAAGGGCAGCCTGAGCACAGCGCGTTCGAAATCGAGCGGTTCGGAGGCGGGTGACACTTACGCTTATAGCCTCTCGGCCAGCCAGCTCATCTTCGACGGCCTTAAGAGCTGGTACGAACTGGACCAGAGCGAGCAGTCGCTCGTCATCTCCCGCCTCAACTACGACAGCGAGTCGGCCGATATCCGCCTCGGCCTCCGGGATGCCTTTATCAACCTCCTGAAAGCCCAGGAGCTGATCGGGGTAACCGAGGATATTGCCGGGCGGCGGAAGCAGCAGCTCGAGCTCGTCCGCCTCCGCTACGAGGCGGGCCGGGAGCACCGGGGCTCGCTCCTCACCTCCGAGGCGAACCTCGCCCAGGCTGAGTTCGACATCGCCCAGGCCGTCCGGGACGTTTGGGTGGCCCGGAAGCAGCTTAACAAGGAGATGGGCCGGAAGACCTTCAAGCCCATTAAGGCCGATGGGTCCCTGGACCCGACCGGCATCCCCGAAAGCGAGCCCGACCTCGAGCGTCTCATGGAGAGCAATCCCTCAGTTCTCGCGCAGGCCGTAGAAAAGGAGTCCGCCCGTCTCAATGTCGCGATCGCCCGGGGCGACTTTTTCCCTACCATCTCCGGGAGTGCGAGCATCGGCCGGAGTGACTCCGACTGGCCCCCGAAAGACGAGAGGTGGAACGTGGGCGTGAGCCTCTCCCTCCCTCTCTACGAAGGCGGATCCCGCCTCGACGAAGTCACGCGGTCGAAGGCCGCGCTGCGGGAGGCGGAAGAAAACGAACGGAGCGAGCGAGACTCCGTCCTCCTCTCCCTGGAGGAGGCCTGGGTGGACCTCGAGAACGCGCACGAGCGGGTCGGGGTTCAGAAAAAGTTCCTAGAGGCGACCGAGGAACGGGCGCGGATCTCCGAGGTTCAGTACGCCACCGGACTCCTCTCCTTCGATAACTGGATCATCATCGAGGACGACCTCGTCCGGGTGAAGAAGACGTACCTGCAGTCCCGGGCCACCGCGCAGCAAGCCGATGCCCGCTGGATCAACGCCCGCGGCGGCACATTGGACTTCATCCCCGGGCATTCTGATCAAATTCACACAAAGTCCGAGCAGTCAGCGGCAAGCGGTGAGCGGTAAGGGGCACCGCTTACCGCTTGCTATTCATCGTATTATCAAGGAGTTGCGTATCTATGAGAAAGAGAACCTGGATAATCCTTTTCATCATTGTCGCTGTGGTGGCCGCCGGCGGCCTGATTGTTTTTAAGTTCCGCGGTGGAAAAACGCCGGACGAGATCACCCGGGAGATCGAGCCGGAATACGGCGACCTCACTGTCACCGTCTCCACCAACGGGGTCGTAGAGCCGCAGAACCGCCTCGAGATCATGCCGGCCGTCGCCGGGCGGATCGAGGAGATCCTGGTCCGGGAAGGAGACCGGGTTCGGGCGGGCCAGACACTGGCCCGGATGAGCTCGACCGATCGGGCGACGCTCCTCGACGCCGCCCGCGCCCGGGGGGCGGAGACCGTGCGGATGTGGGAAGAGGTCTATAAGGCCACCCCGATCATCTCTCCCATCGACGGGGAGGTCATCGTAAGGGAGATCGAGCCCGGCCAGACCGTAACCACGAGCACGGCGGTCCTGGTCCTCTCCGACCGCCTGATTGTGAAGGCCCAGGTCGATGAGACGGATATCGGAAGGATCAGGATAGGTCAGAAGGCGGTGATCTCCCTGGACGCCTACCCGGAGACCGAGATCAGGGCCACGGTCGATCACATCGCCTACGAGTCCAAAACGGTCAGCAACGTCACCATCTACGAGGTCGATATTCTCCCGGAGAAGGTCCCGCCGGCCTTCCGCTCGGGGATGAGCGCCAACGTGGAGATCATCGAGCAGGAACGGGAGGGGGTCCTCACCATTCCGGTGCAGGCGCTCAAACGAAAACAAGGGAAGGCCTTTGTCCTGGTCAGCGAGGGAGAAGGAAAGGAGCCCCGCCGGAAGTATGTCGAGCTCGGCGTCTCGGACGGGAGCCGGGTTGAGGTCCTCTCCGGGCTGGGCGTTGACGACCGGGTCATCGTCAACTTCCAAGCCTACCAGCCCTCTAAAGAGCCCGGGGGCGGCAGTCCCCTCAGCCCCTGGAGCCGGCGCCGGAAGAGGTGACGTGATTGAATTAAGTAACATAAGCAAAACGTACCAGATGGGTGAGGTAGCCGTCCACGCATTGCGGGACGTCTCTCTCAAGATCTCCCCCGGCGAGTTCGTCGCCATCATGGGACCCTCTGGCTCCGGGAAGTCAACCCTTCTTCATCTCCTGGGCTTCCTCGATCGCCCCGATACCGGCTCCTACCTCCTCGATGGGCGCGACATGACCGGTCTGAGCGACGATGAACTCGCCGGTCTGCGCAACCAGATGATGGGCTTCGTCTTCCAGCAGTTCCACCTGTTGAACCGCGTGAGCGCACTCGTCAACGCACAGCTTCCTCTGATCTATGCCGGTAAGAGCGCCGACCGAAAGAAGGCCCAGGAGAAGATCGCGGAGGTGGGCCTCGCCGACCGGGCGTCCCACCATCCCAACGAGCTCTCCGGCGGGGAGCAGCAGCGCGTTGCGATCGCCCGGTCGCTGGTCAACGAGCCGCCCATCATCCTCGCCGACGAGCCGACCGGCAACCTCGACTCCGTGAGCGAGGATGAGATCATCATCCTCCTGGAGAAGCTCAACCGGGGGGGGAAGACAGTGGTCATGGTTACCCACGAGCGGTCTATCGCCGCGCGCGCCGACCGCATTATCTCCATGCGGGACGGAAAGATAGTTTCCGACGAGCCGGCCGGACGCTTGACTGCTGGGCCCCGGGCGGACTCCGGGAACGGTGGCTTCGAAGACGCCCTCGACCGCGCGGGGTCCGGAGGAGGAAAAGCCGTTGCCGCCGACTACTTCCGCCAGGCATTTCACGCCGTTACCTCCCACAAGATGCGGACGTTTCTCTCCATGCTCGGCATCCTGATCGGCGTGGGGGCGGTGATCGCGATGCTGGCCCTGGGAGAGGGGGCAAAGCAGTCGATCTCGGAGCGGCTCGCTTCCCTCGGCTCAAACCTCCTCATGGTCAGGCCCGGCTCCCGGAGGGTCCGGGGCGTCTCCCTGGGAGCGGGCGACGTGACCCGCCTCACCATGAAAGACGCGGACGCGATGACCGGACTCCCCCAGGTCGCCCGGGTCTCACCGTCCGTCTCCGGGCGGGGCCAGCTCGTCTACGGAAACAAGAACTGGAGCACGTCCCTCTGGGGGGTCGGCGTGGACTACGCCCCGATGCGGGCATCGGTCCCGACAGTGGGCCGGTTCTTCACCGAGGGGGAGGCGAGGAAGAGGGATAAGGTGGCGGTGATTGGGACCACGGTCGCCCACGAGCTCTTCGGGGAAGAGAACCCGGTCGACGCGACGATCAAAATCAATCGCATCAACTTCCGGGTCATCGGTATCCTGCCGGAGAAAGGAGGAAGCCCCTGGCGTGACCGGGACGATGTAGTTGTTATCCCGGTTACCACCGCCATGTACCGGGTGCTGGGAAAGGATTACGTGAACTCCATCGATGTCGAGGTGAAATCACCGGAACTGATGGAGGAGGCCGAAGAGGCGCTTAAGGAGCTGGTCGTCAAGCGCCATCGCCTGAAGGAGAATCAGGAGGACTCGTTCCAGATCCGGAACATGGCCGAGATCCAGGAGACGATCGAGAGCACGGCCGAGACCATGGGCTGGCTCCTCGGTTCCATCGCCGCCATCTCGCTCCTGGTCGGGGGGATCGGGATCATGAACATTATGCTCGTCTCGGTCACCGAGCGGACCCGGGAGATCGGGCTTCGCAAGGCGCTCGGCGCCCGGCGGCGCGACATCCTGCACCAGTTCCTGATCGAGGCGGTCTTGATGACCGTCTGTGGAGGAATCGCCGGAATCCTCCTCGGCGTCGGCATCGCCGAACTGCTGTCTCACCTGGCGGAATGGACGGTAAAGGTCACCCCGTTTTCCGTCCTGCTGGCGTGTGGTTTCTCAATCTTGATCGGTCTTGTCTTTGGAGTCTACCCCGCCCGCCAGGCCGCCCGCCTCGACCCCATCGAGGCCCTCCGTTACGAATAATCTAATTTTTACGAATTAAAAATTAGAAATTGTATCATCGGCCCCCAGAGGTTTATCAACAATCTTTGCTCTGGCCCCTCTGGTGAGAGAGAGAAGATAGATTATGACCGCCAGAGCGAGATATCCCATGGTAAAATTATACGCGGCCTCTCTTGCTACCGTTTCACTCAGCGTCCAGGGCAGGTACATCCGGCCGTCCAGGGTGGCGGAATGGATCACCCCGAAGAACGACAGAACCGCCAGCACCGCCAGATAGGCTGAACAGGCCTTCAAACGCCGATCGATCATCTCAACCAGGAAAGCGCCCCAGAGCATCCCGGTCAGAATAAATCCGTTGCCGAGAGCGATCATCACCATGGGGTCGGGAATTGTCGCGCCCACTTTCATACAGACCTGTTTCAGATGCGCGGCGGGAATCAAGACCGTATTATCAAACTCGATTGAGATAAGACGGCCGATAGTCGGCATCATGGCGAACATAACCGCCGGGGAGTGCCGCTCCGGGCAGGCGAAGAAAGCCTGCGAGACGATGTCCATCGCGACAAAGATCAGGACCGGCGCCAGGACAGCGGCCGGAATCAGAGCGACAAAGAAGGAGATATAGCCCAGGTAACCTCCCAGGCCGAAAAAGAGACCGGTCATCAGGGTATATCCGGCCCGGGCTCCCATTCTCTTGTAAGCCGGCTGCCCGATATAGGGCGTTGATTGGGTCACCCCCCCGAAGAGACCCGCGATCAGGGTAGAAGCGGCTTCGGTGAGAAGAATACTCCGGGTATTATAGTCATCCCCGGCCACCCGGGCGCTCTCCGTTACGTTGATTCCTCCGATCACGGTCAATAAGGCGAAGGGGATGGCGATTGAGATATATTTAAGCGCGGGAATAAATCCTTTTACGAAATCAAGTGTCGGCAGAGGAAAAACCAGGTGCAGCTTTAAAGACGGGGAGCTATAAGTCCCCGGATTTAACCCGAGTGCCCCGAGAACGTGAAAGAGGATGGTTCCGATAACAATAGCCGCTAAAACCCCGGGAATCTTCCAAGGGAGGTGGATCCGGGCTACCAGGGTATAGAGCACCAGGCCCAGGGCGATTATACCGACAACCGGAAGGCTGAAGATATTCACCAGCGGAAGAAATCCGATCAGGAGCAATCCGATACCGGCCAGCGAGCCCAAGAGCCCGGCCCGGGGAACTATCTTCTGAATCCAGTGGCCGCAGAAGGAGGTGATGGTCTTGAAGAGTCCGATTATTATCATGGTGGCCATACCGAGATACCAGGTCATCATGGCGGCGTCATGGGGGGAATAGCCGTTTTTCTTAAAGATGATAAATGCCGGGCCGAGCACCGCCACCGTGATCCCGATAGTGGATGGGGCATCCAGCCCCAGCGGCATTGCCGTGACATCATTCCTACCGGTCTTCTTGGCCAGCCGGAATGCCATCCAGGTATATATCATATCCCCGAAGAAGATACCGATAGTCGTTCCGGGGATCATGCGCAGGAAGACAACATCGGCAGGAAATTCAAAACCATATATCAGGATTCCGGCCATGAAAGCCAGGATGGCCATGCTGTCGGCTATCATCCCGAAAAATCCGTTGATATCGCCGATCTCGAACCATCTATATTTTTTAAAATGGTGGGTCATGCTGTCCTCCCCGGGTGGTGGTTTTTATCTTGAGTTGAATGTTAGACCTGACAATAAAGGTTAAAAGTCATTATATCAAACTTTGCGGCTCCCGGCAATTTATTATTCTTGTTCAGGAGAAGAGGAGCAAGTATATTGAAGTCCTGGAACCTATTCTCAGACGGTACTTTTAGATCTTAGATCTGTAATAAAAAAAGGAGAGAACCCATGAAGAATGGTTGGCTGATGACATTGGTTATTCCGTTGTTACTGCTGCTGGCCTGTGCTTCGGCCCAGGAGCGAAGACAGGATTATGTGGATGAGCATCCCGAGTTGCCCCAGAAGATAGCTTCGGCTATCATGGAAGGGAGTATCACGAAGGAGATGTCTAAGGATGAGGTGAGAGCGGCCTGGGGAGAGCCGAAACGGGCGACGCTTACCCTTGAGAGGGGCGTGGAACAGGATGTCTGGTCGTATGAAGCTCCGGTGGGTAAGGAATTCAAAGAGGGCACGGTGATACTCACCTTTACGAACGGGAAGTTGATCAGCCTGATCAATTAACTCAACCGCCCTATAATAAAGAGCGTCCACCCGGGAACGGGTGGGCGCTCTTTGCGTAAATTTATTGTGACCTTCAGGCATTTTGTGGTTAAATAAATAATATATCGTTAAAGAATAAGGTTCTCAGTCATTCTGTGTGGTGGTTTTTAAAAAGATTTCTTACCCACACTATTTTACAGAGAACCTATAAATGGAATAAAGGGGGATAAGATGGATGAAGTAAAGAAGCAGATTTTAGAGAAGGTTCGCAAGAATAAGATCCGTCATATCCAGCTCTGGTTCACCGACATTCTGGGGCGGCTCAAGAGCATGGAGATCTCCGACTCCGAACTTGAAGGGGCGCTCAACGATGGGATCGGTTTTGACGGCTCTTCTATTGAAGGGTTCGCCCGGATCGAGGAGAGCGACGTGGTCGCGATGCCGGACCCCGCCACTTTCCAGATCCTCCCCTGGGAGCCGCCGGAGGGCCCGGTGGCCCGACTGATCTGCGACGTACAGGATCCGTACGGAAACCCCTACCCCGGGGATCCCCGTTATGTCTTGAAGAAATTACTGAAGAAAGTCGCCGGGATGGGGTATGTCTATAATATCGGCCCCGAGATGGAGTATTTTTACTTCAAGAACGCCCGGGAGCCCGAGGTCCTGGACATGAGCGGTTACTTCGATCTGATGCCGCCCGACCTGGGGACCGATCTTCGGAGAGAGACCGCCCAGGCTCTGGAGGCGATGGGGATGAAGGTGGAGTGTACCCATCACGAGGTGGCTCCCAGTCAGCACGAGGTCGACCTCCGTCATGGTGATGCCATGATGATGGCCGACAATGTAATGACACTCCGGTTCGTGACCAAGGAGATCGCCCGCCGGAACGGTGTCTACGCGACCTTCATGCCCAAGCCGATCCTGAACGAGAACGGCAGTGGTATGCACGTCCATCAGTCGCTGCTCAAAGGAGATAACAATGCTTTCTTCGATCCGAAGGATGAGTATAACCTCTCCGAGATCGCGAAGCGTTTCATCGCCGGGCTCATGAAACACGCCGATGAGATCATCGCGGTGACGAACCAGTGGGTGAATTCCTACAAGCGTCTGGTCCCGGGCTATGAAGCACCGGTCTATAACTCATGGGCACGGAGGAACCGGTCGGCGATGATCCGGGTGCCGCTCTATCAGCCGGGCAAGGAGATGGTGACCCGCTTTGAGTTTCGGGCTCCGGATCCATCATGCAATCCTTATCTGGCCTTCGCAGTAATGCTGGCCGCCGGGCTGGCCGGGATAGAGGGGAACTATGAACTCCCCGCCCCGATTGAAGAGAACATCTTCCAGATGACACCCGAAGAGAAGGAGAGGCGTGGGATCACTCTGCTTCCCGGCAATCTCTACGCGGCTATCCGGGAGGTGAGCAAAAGCGCCCTGGTGAAAGAGACCCTGGGGGACCATATGTTCGAGAAGTTCGTCCGGAACAAGGAGATTGAGTGGGACAACTATCGGATCCATGTTTCCCGGTATGAACTGGAGAAGTACCTCCCGATCTTATAGCTTCTTGCCAAGCTCATAAGCAATAAAATCCTAATTTCTTAGCCCGGATTATTCATGAAAATTTCCAATTTTCATGAATAATCCGGGCTAAAAGGTTAACCCGATGAGAAAGGTAATTGCCGGGATTCTTCTGGGGTTGATGATGGCCGGCTGTGCCACATCCCCCCCGAAGAATCTCGATAATATCTGCTCGATCTTCGAGGAGAAACCGGACTGGTACGGGGATGCCCGGGATTCATACCGGAAGTGGAAGATTCCGATCCCGGTCATGATGGCCGTCATCTACCAGGAGTCGCGGTTTGTGGCCGATGCCCGCCCCCCCCGCACGAAGTTATTGGGTTTTATCCCCTGGAGCCGTCCCTCAACGTCCTATGGTTACACCCAGGCCCTGGAGTCGACTTGGGAGGTATATGTCCGGAGCACCGGTAACAGCGGGGCGGACCGGGATGATTTCGAGGACGCGGTGGACTTCATTGGCTGGTACTGCGATCGGAGCCATCGAAAATGCAACATCTCCAGGAAAGACGCCTATCATCTCTACCTGGCCTATCACGAGGGGCCTGACGGCTTCACCGACCGGACCTACCGGGAGAAGAGCTGGCTGCTGGAGGTGGCAAGGAAGGTAAAGTGGAGGGCGTCACTTTACAACGCCCAGCTCGCCCGCTGCCGGGGGAAGCTGGAAAGGAAAAAGGAGGAGAAGTGGTTCTGGTTTTTTTAGCCTTTCTGTTTTGGGATTTCTATGAGAATAAATCCACAGTGAAACAAATCTCCTTCTGCTTTATAATTAATATCTTACCCCTACAAATTGATAGGTTGACAAGAAAATGCCCCGCTCGGACGCACCGGTTGAGGAGGCGTACTTATCAACTTATCAATTTCGCGCGAAGTTATATCTTTAGAGATATAACCCCCAATCCCCTGAAACAATCTATCCGCCGCGTTCTTGGACGCTGATATAGCCTGCGCCCCTTAAATCTCCAGTTCTACCAGCTGACCTTTATCAATTGTGAACTCCGGGATCAGCTCAATCAGAGAGTGGCCGTGCTCGGTCTGCTGGAAGCTGAGACCGTAGCGTCCGGGGGGAACCGGAAGCGGCCCCCACTCACTCCTAATCTCGATCAAGGTATCGCCGGTCTCGGTATCGGTCAGAGTCCAGCGGTAGGGGGACCGGGTTTTGGGGTCGGAGGGGGTTATTCCCACCCCGGAATTCAGCTCCACCTCGGTCACTTTGCCCGGTGATATTTCGAGTCCCGCCTTCATCAGGTACTCGTTACAGCCGTGCTCCCATTGGCGGTAGTAAAGATCGTATTTTCCGGCGGCGGCCGGGACCGCTTCCCATCTATCAGCTACCCAGAGGACCTTCTTGCCGGATTTGGGATCCTTGAGATACCAGTACTTCGGTCCCCCCGGAACCCATTTGGCGGGGACCAGGTTGATTCCGGTATTGACTGGGAAGGTAATGGTCTTTCCCGATTCGACAGTTACTTCTCCGAGTACAGTATCGCCTGAGGAGTGTTCCCATTGGTCCCAGACAATCCTATAATTTCCCGGGCGCAGCTTCATAGGATCCAAGGTCCGGACCCTGGCTACCTCAGAACCGTCCTCAGCGGATAAAACCAAAATCTTGCGGGGCGGGGTCAAAACCCAGCCCGCGGGCTCGATCTTCAATGTTCCCAGCCCCCCGATCTTAATCCGGACGGAGGTCGATTCCTCCTTCAGGACCTGTTCCTGGGCCGAGGTCAGAGCCAGGCTGAGTTCTTTGGCTGAGTCAGCGCTAAAATACTTGCCTCCCGTAGTCCTGGCGATACACTCCAGTTGGGCTTTCTCCTCGGGTTTGATATCGAAGCCGACCACGTGGATCTTTACCTTGATCCCCGCCTGGTGAAGTTCCCCGGCGACCGCGCAGGGGTCACCGCCGCAGGTCTCCTTCCCGTCACTGATCAGGATGATGATATTGTCGTTCTCTCTCCCTACCGGGAAATCATCGGCGGCCTGCTCTAGTGAGTAAGCGATCGGTGTCCAGCCGCGGGCGTTTATCCCGGCGATCTTCATCTTGATGCCTTCGGTATTTACCCCTTTGACCGGGATCTCCAGGACGGTGTCCCGGCAGCGTTGTTCGGGGCTCTCCCCGGCGATGGTGCTGTGGCCGTAAACGCGGAGCCCGACATTCAGGTCGATCTCCGCGGAGCCCTCCGGGAGCTGATCGACCAGCTCGGACAGGGTCTCCCTGGCGATATCGATCTTCATCTCATTCTGGATCCGTTCCAGCATGCTCCCCGAGGCGTCAAGGATGTATTCGATATTGACGGTCTTGGCGAGAGACGGCGGGGAGAAGAGGGAGAGGCCGGCGATCAGCAAGAACACTCTCTTCATCTGATGACTCCTTTTATTCTAAAGTGACTAAAGTTGGAAGTGACTAAAGTTGGAAGTGACTTAAGTAGTTGTTAATGTGCAAGAAAAATCCGGAAAAAAATGAGGTTTTGGGGTAACACTTTTCTCCCTGGTTTAAATTAATATCGTCTACCGCGAAAATAAGAATCACGTCTTATTTATTATCGGTTCTATCGGC
>JAVCDH010000106.1 GCA_030765805.1 Candidatus Euphemobacter frigidus | reverse complement strand
AATGGAAAATATTATTATCCCCTGGAAGATGAGTTTGTAAATCGGTATGAGTATCTCCGTCTGGTTCATTCCCGCCCTGAATTGGGGGTTAAGACGGTCAGCTCCTTCTTCAGTTTTACGCGACAGGACTTTTATAATTACCTGAAAAAGTTTAAAGAATTGGGGTTGATCGGGATCATCGGGAAACGTGAATTAAAAAAGCTGATCACGCGTTTCGGTGTAACCCGGTTGAACTTGAATAAACTGCCCGGATTTCAACCGTTTCCTTTCCTGGAAGAAGAGACGGAGAAAAGAACCTACTGCCTGCGTAATTTTCTCAACTGGAAAGATCCGGCCCAGGTCAAGCTGGAGATGATCCGGGAAGTGGCGACCGATCCCAAGCCGCATGTCGGCTTAACCTGCAAAAAATACAAGATAACCCGGGAAGGTTTCTACCAGAATTATCGTGCTTTTGAGGCCCGGGGCATATTTGGGCTACTGAGAAAAATGAGGGGTCGCCCCCGGAAAGTTACTCCGGCGTAATCCCGGTGACCGGAGAGGCATCGATCTTTCCACCGGGTGGCCCGGGTCTGTTCGGGATGATTCGATAGAACCTGCCAATTATTCCCCGATCCATTTTTCCTGTATCTACTTTCCTGTATCGGAATTTTAATAAAATTATTAAATAGGCACATTTTCCCAATCCCTATTCCCTAATCCCTATTCCCCAAGTTAAGGCTTTATCATGGAGCGTAAACGGATAGATTTGAAACGACTTTCTCCCCACCTCCGCCGGGTGCTCTATTCAATCGGCAAGTTCGCCGATTCCCGGAGTTGGAACGTATTCTGCGTCGGGGGTTCAGTCCGGGACTTGCTCCTCGGAAGAAAAAACTTCGACCTTGATATACTGGTCGAGGAGCATGGTCTTGAATTTGCCCGTAGTTTTGCCCGAAACGCCGGCGGTACTTTTAAGCTTTACCGGCGCTTCGCCACCGCCATGGTAATTCTGCCCGGGGCAGTGAAAGTCGATGTCACCACCACCCGGAGGGAGCACTATCCCGAGCCCGGATCTCTTCCTGAGATCATCCCCGGTTCCCTGGAAGAAGATCTGCTCCGCCGGGATTTCACAATCAACGCGTTAGCTTTTTCATTGAACAAGAAACAATTCGGCCAGCTGATCGACCTCTCCGGGGGCATTGCCGATCTGGAATCCGGCGTTATCCGGGTACTCCACGAAGAGAGCTTCCGGGATGATCCGACCCGCGTCTTCCGGGCGGTGCGTTTTCAGCAGCGCCTGGGTTTTACGATTGAACCCCGGACGGAAGAACTGATGAAGACTGCGGTCGATCTGAGTCTCTTCGAGAAGGTCTCCCCGGAAAGACTGCGGCATGAACTGGAACTGATCTTCGAGGAAACGGATCCCCCGGGGGCCATTGAGTCCATGGCCCGGTATGACGAGTTACGATTTATCCATCCCCGGCTCATTTATTCCGAGGCGCTACGTTCCGAACTCTCCCGATTAAAGGAGAATTATGATTGGTTCCGGCGAAGTTTCCCCGCCGAAGACCTCTCCAATTGGCGGTTGTACTTCGGCGCTTTGATCTATCCCTTATCCATTAAGAACATGGGAGAGACGGGAAAGAAATTTAATCTATCCCGGCGGTTTCTGTCTCAGTTGATAGCCGCGAAGAGAGATGAGCCGGAGACGGAGCGAATACTCTCTTCTCCGGGGGAAGTGCCTCCTAGCCGGATCTATTCCTGGCTCTGGGGCCGCGCCCAGGAGATAATTTTAATCATGTTGTCACGGATTACTTCCCGTCCGGGCGCCGGGAGGATTAGGAGATATCTGACGGAGTTTCGGAAGGTCACCCGGGAGATTGGAGGCGAAGACATAAAGAGACTTGGCTTGTCCCCCGGACCGGCCTACGCGATGATATTGGAACAGATCCTCACCGCCCGGATGGATGGCAAGGTGAAGTCGCGGGAAGCCGAACTCCGGTTGGCCCGCAGACTGGTTGACAAGGTGAATAGAGGTTGATATATATTATTGTTGCGTAACTACTCAGGTTCAGGGGTTCACGGTTTAAGGTTGCCTGGTTCCCGAAACTCCAGTTTTATTCATGTTTTCAACCGTGAACCTTGAACCTTGAACCTTGAACCTTGAACCTTATGATGGAAATAAAAATTTTTCCAAAAACAATTTTAAGTGGGATGCGACCAACCGGACCGATTCATCTCGGTCACCTCTTCGGCGCTCTCTTCAACTGGATCTCGCTCCAGCAAGAGTACCGGTGTTATTACATGGTTGCCGATTGGCATGCCTTTATGAGTGAATATGAAGATCCGGCATTGATTGGAAAGTACACCCGTGAATGCGTGGCGGACTGGCTGGCCGTTGGCCTCGACCCGGAGCAGAGTACGATCTTTGTCCAGTCGGATGTCAGAGAGCACACTGAACTGCATCTGATCTTCTCCACTCTTACGCCACTACCCTGGCTGGAACGGTGCCCTACCTATAAAGAGCAGTTGCGGGAGATCAAAGGGCGGAACCTCCTGACCTACGGTTTCTTAGGTTATCCCGTCTTGCAGGCCGCAGATATCCTAATCTATAAAGCGACCGCGGTCCCCGTCGGGCGCGACCAGGTGCCTCACCTCGAACTCACCCGGGAGATCGCCCGCCGGTTCAACGGTCTTTATTACCCGATCTTTCCGGAGCCCCAGCCCTTGCTGACCGAATCGGCGAAATTATTGGGGCTCGATAATCGCAAGATGAGCAAGAGCTACAACAATTTCATCGCCCTGGCCGACTCTCCGGAAGTGGTCCGGGAAAAAGTCCGGGGGATGATAACCGATACCCGGAGAATTAGATTGAAGGATCCGGGGCATCCAGAGGATTGTAACGTCTTCAATTATCATCGACTTTTCAGTGGTGATCGGATTGGGGAAGTGGAGGATTGGTGCCGCAACGGAAGGCTGGGATGTACGGAATGTAAAGTCCGACTGGCCCGGGTCCTCTCGGATTTTCTCGCTCCTTTCCAGGCGAAACGCGAGTACTGGCTCCGAGACAACAGAATTAAGGAAGTACTGAAAACGGGGGCGGAGCGGGCCCGGACCGTGGCGGCCGGGACACTCGCCCAGGTACGGAAAGCGATAAAAATTTAAATTCCTGCTTCGAAATTTATGGAAGAACAACAATTTCATCTTGAGGTCTTTGAGGGTCCGCTCGATCTTCTGCTCTATCTGATCAGGAAAGACGAGCTCGATATTTATAACATCCCCATCGCCCAGATCACCGAGCAGTACCTGAAATACATTGAGCTTATGAAGATACTGGATCTGGATATCGCCGGTGAATTTTTAGCGATGGCGGCGACGTTGATGCATATAAAATCGCGCTTGCTCCTGCCCCCGGAAGAGAGGGGGGAAGATGAAGAAGAGGAAGATCCCCGCTGGGACCTGGTCAGACAGTTATTGGAGTATAAACAGTTTAAAGGAGCGGCGGATTCCTTTCATGAGCTGGAATTGAAACAGGAGAAGTCTTTTACCCGAGGACGGGTCTCGGTAGATTTTGTTCCATCGTCGGAACTACCGCTGGAAGATATCGACCTCTTTGAATTGCTTGATGCCTTTTCCCAGGTCCTGGATGAGGCTGAGAAACGGAGGCCGCCGGAGTTTGAGCCGGATAATTTTACCCTGGAAGATGGACGCAATCGGGTACTGAAGAGAATAAACCCCCGGGGCTCGATCCTATTTCATCTCTTGTTTGAAAAAGGCGAATCGCGGACCCGGATAGTGGTGGTTTTTTTGGCCCTGCTGGAGTTGATTCGCCAGAAGATAATACAGGTTATCCAAGATGGGCATTTTGGTGAGATCATGATCAAACGGGTGGAGACGGCAAGAACTTAGCCCGTTTCATTTTTAAGAGAATATGAAAGCGCAGGATATTGAACTTAAACCGGTTGTGGAAGCGATCCTCTTCGTTGCTTCGGAGCCCCTCCCCATCTCCCGACTGGAGGTTTTGACCGAAGGCATAAAGCGGGAGAAGAAAAGCCTGCGGGAGATCATGGTGGAACTGGAGCGTGAATACGAAAAAGAGGGGAGAAGCTTCACGATCCGGAAAGTGGCCAACGGCTATCAACTGAGGACCAGGGATATTTATTCCCCCTGGATCAGGAAGCTCTTCCATCCGCGCCGGGTAGTGCATCTCTCCAAGGCCGCCCTGGAGACCCTGGCCATCATAGCCTACAAGCAGCCGATCACCAGGATAGAGATCGAAGTTATTCGAGGGGTCAATGTGGATGGCATCATAAAGAATCTTCTGGACCGGGAGTTGATAAAAATTTCCGGGCAGAAAGAAGTCGTGGGGCGCCCCTATCTTTACCGAACCTGTCGCCGGTTTTTGGAGTATTTCGGTCTCAAAACGTTATCGGACCTACCTCCGCTGGAGTCGCGGGGGAAACCGACGGTAAAAAAAATAATCGCTTCCAGTGATCTGAAATACGAGGATTTGGAAGCAGGCAATAGACAGTAGGCAGTATAAAGCAGCGACCCCCGATTTCATCCCGATTAAGGCTTCGGGACGGTGACGGGGTAAACTGCGGGAGCTAATTTATCAGATGAACCGCAAGGAAATACAACAGAAGTTGGAGCTGCTTGATGAAAAGTTGGTTCGACTTTTCAATCAGCGTGGGCGTTTAGCCGAAAAGCTGGAACGTCTTCAATCAAGAAAAAGTACGTCCGCCGACAAGTTAACCAGGGATGAAAAGCTCCTCCGAAAGATCACTCGCCTCAATGCCGGTCCCCTGAAACCCGCCGCCCTCCGGGCTATCTATCGGGAAATACTCTCTGCCTCCCGGGATCTGTCCGGCCCGGTTCGGGTTGTTTATCTGGGACCGGAAGCGACATTTACTCACGCCGCGGCCCGGAAAAAATTCGGCTCGACCACGGAATTAATCCCGGCCGAGAGTATTGACGGAGTCTTCCGGGAAATTGAAAATGAGATGGCGGATTACGGAGTGGTTCCGATTGAGAACTCGCTGGAAGGGGCGGTTACCTATACTCTGGATATGTTTATAGACTCTCCGCTGAAGATCTGTTCGGAGATCTTTCTCCGGATATCTCACAGTCTTCTCTCCAACTCGCCGATCTCCCGGATCAAGAATGTCTATTCCCATCCCCAGGTCTTCGGGCAGTGCCGTCGCTTTATTCAACAGAATCTTTCTCATGTCTCTCTCCGGGAGGTATCCAGTACCGCCCAGGCAGCAAAGCTGGCTGCCGGAGAAGAAGGGAGCGCCGCCCTGGCCGGTTACCTGGCGGCCTCGGTTTACGGGTTGAAAATTATCCGGCGGGATATTGAAGATAACGCGAGTAATATGACTCGTTTCCTGGTTATCGGGAGATACCTCCCGCCGCCCACCGGTCGGGATCGTACTTCCATTCTTTTCTCACTGCCCCATCGGTCCGGTACCTTGCACGACGCCCTGTCCGCTTTCAAGGCTCGGGGGATCAATCTGACCAAGATCGAGTCGCGCCCTTCCCGGAAGCAGCCCTGGGAGTACTACTTTTTCGTTGACCTGGATGGACACTGCCGGTCGAAGAAGGTGAAGACTGCGCTGGAGGAGCTGGAGAAAACCTGCCGGTTTATGAAGATACTGGGCTCATACCCGATGGGGAAGATATAGATAGAAAGTTGGAAGTGCCTAAAATGACTAAAGTGACTAAAGTTAGCTAAAGTTTACCCGCCGTAGCTATGTAATAGCGAAGGAGGGTGCCTGAAGTTTATTAATCCCGCCATTGGCGAAACTAATTTATAAAGGAGAGATGAGAGAATGGTTGGCAAGGAAATACGATTGGAAAGAATTATAAACCGGAATTCAGGCCGGACCATTATTGTGCCCATGGATCATGGCATTACCATGGGGCCAATCCCCGGCTTGACCGATATGACTATGGCTATCGACCGAGTGGTCAACGGCGGAGCAAACGCGATTATCATGCACAAAGGGATGGTCAAAGCCGGTCACCGGAGAAGTGGCAAAGATGTGGGATTGATCATCCATCTCTCCGCCAGCACGGTCCTGAGTCCGGATCCCCATGATAAGGTCCAGGTCTGCACGGTTGAAGAAGCGGTCCGGCTGGGTGGCGACGGGGTCTCCATCCAGGTTAATCTGGGTGCTCCAACCGATAGCCGGATGCTGGAGATCATGGGAGCCGTGGTCAAGAGCTGTCGGGACTGGGGGATGCCGCTGCTGGCGATGATGTATACCCGGGGAAAGGGGATCAAGGATCAGTATGATGTTGCCTATGTTAAACATGCCGCCCGGGTGGGGGCGGAGCTGGGGGCCGATATCGTAAAAGTCAATTACACCGGTTCTCCAGAAAGTTTTAAAGAAGTGATCGCGGGCTGTCCGGTCCCCGTCGTCATCGCCGGTGGGGAGAAGATGGAGACTGATCAGGAGTTATTGACCATGGTAGAGGGGTCACTGACGGCAGGGGGATGCGGCGTCTCCATCGGCCGGAACGTCTTTCAGCATAAAGACCCCATCGCCATCATCCAGTCCATCAATAGTCTGGTCCATGAGAACAAATCCATCGAAGACGCATTAAAATTATTGGATAAATAGTTTTACCACTAAGTCACTTTAGTTCACTTTAGTCACTTTAGTCACTTTAGTCACTTTAAGCACTTTGAAGATATGAAAAAGGTATGGATAGACTGTCGGCCCTGGTCGAAGAAGAAGGTGCTGACCGCCCTGGAGAACGGCGCCGACGGGGTCATTATCCCCCGGGGGAAGTCGAAGGCGGTTAAGGAACTGGGGCGCCTGAAGACGGTCGGACCGGACGGTGATCTGAAATTGGGGAAGGCGGTGGTTGAGGTGGAGATTAAAAGCCGGGAGGACGAGGCGAAGATCCTCTCCTTGAGCAGGAGCAAGACGGTTATTGTCTCCGGTCGTAACTGGAAGATCATTCCCCTGGAGAATATCATCTCCCGGTCGGGAGCGGTAATGGCCGAAGTAGGAAGCCTCCCGGCGGCCCGGACCGCTCTGGGAATTTTAGAGAAAGGAGTAGACGGAGTGGTGGTCAAGAGTTCGAATCTCGAGCAGATCAAGGCGATTATCAGGTTGGTTAAAAGCGGGGGGCTGAAGCTGCCGCTCTCCCCGGTCAGGATCACCGGGATTAAAGAACTCGGAATGGGAGACCGGGTCTGCATCGATACCTGTACCGCGATGGGATTGGGGGAGGGAATGCTGGTGGGCAATACAAGTTCCGCCTTTTTCTTAGTTCACGCCGAGAGCGTGGAGAACCCATATGTCGCTCCCCGTCCCTTCCGGGTGAATGCCGGGGGTATCCACGCCTACACCCTTCTGCCGGAAGGAAGAACCTCCTACCTCTCCGAGATCAAGATCGGGAGTGAAGTACTCCCGGTTACGTACCGCGGTGAGACCCAGGTCGCTATTGTCGGCCGGGCCAAAGTGGAGAAACGTCCGATGCTTTTGGTCAGGGCGGGGACAAAGAAAAGAGAGGTCAGCCTGATCCTTCAGAACGCCGAGACCATCCGCCTGGTCCGACCATCCGGAAAGCCGCTCTCAGTGGTGGCGTTGAAGAAAGGGGATGAGGTCCTGGCATATTTTGAAACCGGAGGAAGACACTTCGGGACCAAAATAAAAGAAAGCATCTTAGAAAAATAATAAATTTGAGCTCAGGATGACAGAAAAGGTAATGTATAACAAAGTTACCATCATTGGCGTTGGCCTCATGGGCGGATCGCTGGGCCTGGTACTGAAGAAGAAAGGATTGGCGAATGAGGTCATGGGGTGGGGGAGGAATGAAGGGCGCCTGGGCGTTGCTCTCAAACGCGGAGCGCTCGATCGCTGGACCCTGGATCGTGAAGAAGCTCTCGCCAATACGGATCTACTGGTCTTTGCCACTCCCAGTGGTGTGACAAGCCGTCTGGCACCGAAGTGGTTCGCCGAGGCCCCCTCCGGTTGCCTGATCACGGATCTGCTCTCCGTGAAGGGGAAGGTGGTGGAGACCTTGACCGGACTAGCCGGCCCGCGTCGCTATTATGCCAGTTCGCACCCTCTCTGCGGCTTGGAACGGACGGGCGTCGCTGCGGCCCGGGCGGATCTCTTCGATAACCGGCTCTGCCTGATAACACCGGTCTCCGCCACCAAGAAACAGGCGATCGGTGAACTGCAGAAGCTCTGGCAGGCGCTGGGGATGAGAGTTATATCCATAGCGCCGGCCCGGCATGACCGGGTAGTGGCCGCTGTCAGCCACCTCCCCCACCTGGTCGCGGCGGCCTTGATCAGCCAAATCGGAGACGAAAAACTCTTGCGGTTCAGCGGGACCGGACTCATGGATACCACCCGGGTCGCGGGTGCCGATCCCGCCCTCTGGGCGGAGATCATATCTGATAACCGCAAAGAAGTTCTTGTCCAGATCGATGGGATACTGGAGACCTTGATGTTAGTGAAGCAGCATATCGCGTCAAAAGATCCGGCAAGAATCGGTAACTGGTTGAAGAAAGCCCACTTCCGCCGCCGCAAGTTAAATGACAAAATTAGATAAGCAGATTATCATCACCATGGACGGAACCTGCGGCTCCGGTAAGAGCACGATCGCCAAACGCCTGGCGGAACGACTGGGGGTGATCTATCTTGACACCGGCGCTATGTACCGGGCAGTTACCTGGAAAGCGCTCCGCGCTCTGGCAGATCTAAACAATCGGGAATCCTTGATCGAGCTGGCGAGAAATACTGAGATCCGATTGACCCGGGGCGAGGAGGGGACTCGGGTCTTTGTTGACGGCCGGGAGGTGACCCGGGTGATCCGGACCCCGGAGGTTACTAATGCCGTCAAATTTCTGGCTGACATCCCGGAAGTGCGCGAGGTGCTGGTTGCCCAGCAGAGGATGATAGCCCGACTGGGGAGCGTAGTGGCGGAGGGGAGGGATACCGGCAGCGTAGTCTTCCCTGATGCCGACTTCAAGTTTTACATCGATGCTCCTCTGGAAGTCAGGACTGCCCGCCGGTACGCTGAGTTTATCGAGAAAGGGATGGAGATCACTAGACAAGCCGTCAGAGAGGATCTGGAGAAGAGAGATCACGCTGATAAGAACCGTCCGGTCGGCGCGCTCCGTCTGGCGGAGGGTGGGATCGTCATCGATACCGGGGCGACGGACGACATCGAGGCAAACCTGCAGAAGATCCTCGATTGTCTTAATTAAAAGATGGGAAGAAAGATAATTGAACCGCGGAGACCCGCTTTAAGCGGACAAGCGCAAAGATAGAAAATTAGATTTTGTTGATTAAACATGTTTTATCCCAGTAGAGTAAAGAATCAAAAATTTAATCAATCACTGATTCAATTACTTTTAAATCCTCCTTTGCGCTCTTTGCCTCTCTGCGGTTCAACTGGGAAAGAACTATTGACGAGTTTTAGGGGCGGTGCTATCTTGCGCCCCGCTTAATTACTATAAACATTAACCAAGCGGTCCGCCGGGCGGGTCCGCGCAACCGATACAGTTATTGCTGAAGGCTATAGCTGTTAGAAAAAGGAATCTTTAAAATGACGGAACTAATTAATCCAACAACCGAATCGATTAAAGAGGGTGAGGGGGAGGAGTTGATATCCCGGGAAGATATGCAGGAGATGGTCAAAGCCACCATGCAGCATCTGGAAGAGGGTAAGATGGTAACCGGGAAGATCTATGGGATCCGTTCCGAATATGTGGTCGTGGACATCGGCTATAAGTCGGAAGGCCTGATCCCGCTGAGTGAATTTGAGAATGAGACCAATCTCCAGACGGGGGATATGGTGGAGGTTCTCCTGGAACGACTGGAAGACAGAGACGGGATGGTCTGCATCTCCAAGCAGAAGGCGGACAAACTGAAATACTGGGAGAGAATCGTTTCCCAATATCAGGAAGGAGATACTATCTCAGGAGTCATCGCTCGGCGGGTCAAAGGTGGGATGATGGTGGAGATCGGTCTGGATGCGTTTCTGCCTGCTTCCCAGATCGATATTTACTACATAAAAGACAAAGATTCTCTGATCGGGAAGAAATTTGATTTCAAGATTATCAAGATCAATGAACGGCGAAAGAATATTGTCTTATCCCGGCGCGAACTTTTGGAAGAGGTGCGTCAGAAGGCCCGGGCCAAGCTCCTATCCGAGATCGAGGAAGGAGATCTTCGTGAAGGGGTGGTCAAGAATATCACCGACTTCGGTGTCTTCATAGACCTGGGAGGGCTTGACGGGCTCCTTCACATTACGGACATGTCATGGGGCCGGATCAGTCATCCGTCGGAATTGTTAGCGGTGGGGGATAAAGTAGAAGTGAAGATATTGAAGTATGATCGGGAACGGGAGCGGGTCTCTCTGGGCCTCAAACAGAAGTCACCCAACCCCTGGGAATCGGTGGCGGAGAAGTATCCGCCCGGGAAGAAGGTTCAGGGAAGGGTGGTTAATATCATGCCCTACGGAGCCTTTATCGAACTGGAAGACGGAGTAGAAGGGTTGTGTCATATTTCAGAGCTTTCCTGGACCCGCAAGATCAATCATCCCTCCGATGTACTGGCAATCGGGGATATTGTCGAGATCGTAGTCTTGAAGACCCAGCCGGAAGAGGAAAAGATCTCGCTGGGGATCAAACAACTGGAGGTTAATCCCTGGACGAAGATTGCCGATAAGTTTACCGTGGGAAGCATTGTCAAGGGGAAGATCCGGAATATGACCACCTATGGAGCGTTCCTCGAACTGGAAGAGGGCATCGACGGCTTGATTCATGTCTCCGATATGTCCTGGACGAAGAAGATCTCCCATCCCTCTCAGCTCTTCAAGCGTGGAGACAAGGTGGAAGCGATTATCCTCTCAATCGACGCGAATAATAAAAAGATTTCTCTTGGAATCAAGCAGTTGGAGCCCGATCCCTGGAAGGATGCCCCCAGCCGATATACGCCGGGCGAGATTGTAGAAGGGAAAGTAACCAAGATCACCGGCTTCGGCGTTTTCGTAGAGCTTGATTCCGGTATTGAGGGTTTGGTGCATATTTCTCAGGTCAGCGATAAGCCATTCGAGAGCATCAAGGAAATAATATCCGAAGGGGATGTCGTCAAGGCGCAGGTGATCAATATTGACCAGTCGGAGCGGCGAATTGCGTTGAGCATCAAGAACTTTCTTCAGGGCAAGGGGCTGGAAGCGGAACCCCGGGTTGAAGGCGAAAAGCCCCGGCCCCAGGTAAAAGATATCGATACCCGTATGAAGGACGGCCTGGAAAAGCTGGCGGAGGCTATGACCGAGCCGGCAGCACCCGAACAGGACGCATCAGCAGAGGCTGCCGCCCCTCCAGAGGAGAGGGAAGAAGAGAAGGAAAAAGAGAAGAAAGAATAGCGGTTCTTTCCCGCTCCTCCCCGTGTGGGTTAGACCTTGGTAGCGGCGAGTAGTTTTTTAACTTTAGCTCACTTTAGTCACTTTAGCTCACTTTATAATTCCCTATGGATCCCGTTGAACAACAGCTAAAGATCATCCGTCGGGGTACTGTCCAGATTATCTTGGAAAGTGAATTGAAGGAAAAGATTCGCGGTTCACTCGCAACCTCGCGTCCGCTCCGGATTAAGTACGGCGCCGATCCGTCCGCTCCCGATATTCATCTGGGGCATACCGTTCCTCTCCGGAAGCTTCGCGAGTTCCAGGAACTGGGTCACGTGGTGGTATTCATTATAGGTGATTTCACCGCCCTGGTCGGGGACCCTTCCGGCCGGCCGGGGGCCCGGCGCCGTCTCTCCCGGGCGGAAGTTGAGGAGAACGCTCGTACCTACCAGGAACAGGTCTTTAAGATTCTTAACCGGGAAAAAACCGAGGTCGTCTATAATAGTTCCTGGCTCTCCTCACTGCAATTTCCCGATATTATAGAGCTGACTTCAAAATACACAGTGGCCCGGATGCTGGAGCGTGACGATTTCTCCCAACGCTATCAGTCGGGCCGGCCGATCAGTATTCTGGAATTTCTCTATCCATTGATGCAGGGGTATGATTCGGTAATCGTCAAGGCGGACGTGGAGTTGGGGGGCACCGACCAGACTTTTAATCTTTTAGTCGCGCGAGAGATCCAGAAAGGGTATGGCCAGACTCCCCAGGCCATTCTTACCCTACCCCTGCTTGAGGGAACCGACGGGGTACGGAAGATGAGTAAGAGCCTGGGAAATTACATTGGTATCAATGAGCCGCCCCGGGACATCTTCGGTAAAATTATGTCCATCTCCGATGACCTGATGTGGCGTTACTTCGATCTCCTTTCCGGGTTGAGCCCTGACGAGATCGAAGAAGCAAAACGAGTTTGCGGTTCCGGGACCAACCCTATAATCTGGAAGAAGAAATTGGCCTTTGAGATTGCAGAACGCTTCTCCTCCACCCGGGAAGCCGAGGCGGCCGCGAACCATTTCGAGCAGGTTCATCAGAAAGGGGGAATCCCCTCCGATCTCGCGGAAGTTGAACTGGCCGATTCTCGGGTGGTGAACGGAAAAATATCCAGCCGGACCCTGGCGGCCCTCCTGCGGAAAGCGGGGATGGTAAAGTCCGGTTCCGAGGCCTGGAGGAAATTATCCGAGGGGGCGGTCAGGCTGAATGGGATCAAGGTACACTGCCGCCGCCCGTCCTCTCCCGGCTCTGAAAGCTGGTTCGACTTGAAGATAGAGGGGAACAACATTCTGAGTCTGGGCAAACGCAAGTTCGCGAGAATAATCATTCGGGAAGAAAATAGATTTGAACGGGATGGAGGAAGATCGGTCTAAAAGTTATGAGTATGTTTTTACGAGCGAAAAAAAATAATAAAAAAAATGATTTTTCCTATTGACATGCATATAGAGTAAGGTTATATTGTTCATGATAATAAGAGGTGTTCCTTAATAAATTAATAACATCATATTATCACGCAGGTATTTAAAGATGCATCTGCGGATGCGTTTTTTTTGTTCTTTGAAAATTGAATGGTAAGACGGGCACCAGTACGAGAGTCGAATCAATTCAAGATCATTGATCGAGAGTTTGATCCTGGCTCAGAACGAACGCTGGCGGCGTGGATTAGGCATGCAAGTCGAACGAGAACCTCGCGCTTTTATTGTTCGCAATATTAGTGTGGGGGGATAGTGGCGAACGGGTGAGTAACACGTAAGTAATCTGCCCTTGACTGGGGAATAACTCCTCGAAAGAGGCGCTAATACCGCATGTGGTCCCGACACGACATCGTGTCGGGATTAAAGGTGTGTCCCGCTTGCGGGATATGTCGGTCAGGGATGAGCTTGCGTCCTATTAGCTTGTTGGTAGGGTAATGGCCTACCAAGGCTTTGATGGGTAGCTGGTCTGAGAGGACGGTCAGCCACACTGGGACTGAGACACTGCCCAGACTCCTACGGGAGGCTGCAGTCGAGAATCATCCGCAATGGGCGAAAGCCTGACGGTGCGACGCCGCGTGGAGGATGAAGGCCTTCGGGTTGTAAACTCCTTTCACTCGGGAAGAAAACTTATTCCGTGAATAACGGGGTAACCTGACGGTACCGGGAAAAGAAGCCCTGGCTAACTCCGTGCCAGCAGCCGCGGTAATACGGAGAGGGCGAGCGTTGTTCGGATTTACTGGGCGTAAAGGGCATGTAGGTGTCCCGATAAGCTCTGGGTGAAAGCTCTGCGCTCAACGCAGAAAAGAATCAGAGAACTATCGGGATTGAGTTCAGAGGAAGAGAGTGGAATTCTCGGTGTAGCGGTGAAATGCGTAGATATCGAGAAGAACACCAGCGGCGAAGGCGGCTCTCTATTCTGAAACTGACACTCAAATGCGAAAGCGTGGGTAGCGAATGGGATTAGATACCCCAGTAGTCCACGCTGTAAACGATGTGCACTTGGTGTATTCCTTTTTAAGGGGTGTGCCGGAGCTAACGCGTTAAGTGCACCGCCTGGGGAGTACGGCCGCAAGGCTAAAACTCAAAGGAATTGACGGGGGCCCGCACAAGCGGTGGAGCATGTGGTTTAATACGACGCAACGCGTAGAACCTTACCAGGGCTTGACATGCAGCTGCACGCCCGCTGAAAGGTGGGAAGCCTTCGAGGGTGCTGCACAGGTGTTGCATGGCTGTCGTCAGCTCGTGCCGTGAGGTGTTTGGTTAAGTCCATCAACGAGCGCAACCCTCATTCTTAGTTGCCAGCCTTCTGCGTAAGCAGAAGAGGAACTCTAAGGAGACTGCCCCGGTAACGGGGAGGAAGGTGGGGATGACGTCAAGTCATTATGGCCCTTATGCCCTGGGCTACACACGTGCTACAATGGCCGGTACAGAGGGTTGCCAACCCGCGAGGGGGAGCTAATCCCAGAAAGCCGGCCCCAGTTCGGATTGGAGTCTGCAATTCGACTCCATGAAGTTGGAATCGCTAGTAATGGCGCATCAGCTACGGCGCCGTGAATACGTTCCCGGGCCTTGTACACACCGCCCGTCACATCACGGAAGTTGCGTGTACCCGAAGTCGCTGTACCAACCCTGAGAGCAATCAAAGGGAGGAAGGCGCCCAAGGTATGTGTGATGACTAGGATGAAGTCGTAACAAGGTAGCCGTACCGGAAGGTGCGGCTGGATCACCTCCTTTAAAGAGTAAAAATGACTTTCGTGCTGGTTCCGTCTTACCGTTCAATTTTTTTTAGGGCCTGTAGCTCAGTTGGTTAGAGCACTGTGCTGATAACGCAGGGGTCAGTGGTTCGAATCCACTCAGGCCCATGCCTGAATGGATTCGAGAAGATTATATATTTTTTGTTCTTTTATAAACTGAATCGTTATGTTACAACCATCCTTAAATTTTTTGCGGAGCAAAAAATTTAAGGGGCTGTAGCTCAGATGGGAGAGCGCGGGCTTTGCAAGCCTGAGGTCAGGGGTTCGATCCCCCTCAGCTCCATTTTTTAATAAAATTTTTCATCTCTGCCCAGATTTATCGGGGATGGGAAAATTTTATGTTCTTTGATAATTTAGGTCAGGGTTTAAAAAGCTTTTACGGCGGGTAAAGGTTCGCCTTTTCTGCTGTGAAGCTTGTAGTACTGCAAGAAGCCGAAAGTAAAAAGACACGGTAAATATTATATATTTACTGGTCAAGCTACTAAGGGCAAACGGTGGATGCCTTGGTGCCAGAAGGCGATGAAGGACGTGGCTGTCTGCGATAAGCCCCGGGGAGCTGTCTAGCAAGCGTAGATCCGGGGATTTCCGAATGGGGAAACCCTCCCGGAGTAATGTCCGGGAACTCCGATTGATTCAATCGGGGGGCGATACCAGGGGAATTGAAACATCTTAGTACCCTGAGGAATAGAAACCAACCGAGATTCCCCCAGTAGCGGCGAGCGAAAAGGGAAGAGCCAAAACCTTACCGGTGGTAAAGCCTCCAGGCGTTGCCGGTAAGGGGTTGCGGGAAGTGGGTGTTTCGGGCTGGAGCCCGAAGGAAAAGTTACAAAATTATTCTTTAGTCTAATGTCCTGGAAAGGACAACCATAGAGGGTGATAGTCCCGTAGACGAAAAAGGATAATCTTTTCTACCCGCTCTCCCTAGTAGTGCGGAGCACGTGAAACTCCGTATGAATCCGGGTGGACCACCATCCAAGGCTAAATACTATCTGGCAACCGATAGCGAACAAGTACCGTGAGGGAAAGGTGAAAAGAACCCCTTCGAGGGGAGTGAAATAGAATCTGAAACCGTCTGCCTACAAGCGGTCGGAGCTCTGTACATAAATTTATTTGTGTGCGGGGTGACGGCGTGCCTTTTGCATAATGAGCCGGCGAGTTACTTCTATGCAGCTTGGTTAAGTCCGAAAACGGATGAAGCCGCAGGGAAACCGAGTCTTAACTGGGCGTATATGGTTGCATGGAGTAGACCCGAAACCGAGTGAGCTACCCATGGGCAGGTTGAAGTGACGGTAACACGTCATGGAGGACCGAACCAGTTAGCGTTTAAAAGCTATTGGATGACCTGTGGGTCGGAGTGAAAGGCTAATCAAACTCGGCGATAGCTGGTTCTCCTCGAAATAGCTTTAGGGCTAGCCTTGCAAAATGGACAACGGGGGTAGAGCACTGAATGGGTCAGGGAGCCTACCAGCTTACCGAAACCAATCAAACTCCGAATACCGTTGCACCTTATTGCGGGAGTCAGACTGTGGGGGCTAAGCTCCATGGTCGAAAGGGAAACAGCCCAGACCGTCAGCTAAGGTCCCTAAATATGGACTAAGTGAAAAAGGAAGTGAAGTCACAAGGACAGCTAGGATGTTGGCTTAGAGGCAGCCATCATTTAAAGAGTGCGTAATAGCTCACTAGTCGAGTGATTTTGCGCCGAAAATGATCGGGGCTCAAGTCCATTACCGAAGCTACGGGTGTCTCTTCCCCGGTTTACCGGGAGAGAGGCGCGGTAGAGGAGCGTTCCATACTGAATGAAGCGGGCCCGGAAGGGTCCCCGGTTTTTGCCGGGGCGCAAGCAGTGGACGGTATGGCAGTGATAATGCCGGCATGAGTAGCGATAATTGCGGTGAGAATCCGCAACGCCGAAAACCCAAGGTTTCCTGGGCAAGGCTCGTCCTCCCAGGGTTAGTCGACCCCTAAGGCGTAGCCGAAAGGCGAAGCCGATGGACAACGGGTTAATATTCCTGTACTACCTGACTCGCGATCCCCGATTCGTCGGGGGAGAGTAATGGAGGGACGTAGGAGGCCAAAAAACTGCCATCCTCGGATTGGAAGTCGAGGTCTAAGCTGGTAGGGGGTCCTGGTAGGAAAATCCGCCGGGGCATAACTCCGAGAAGCGAATGCGAGCCCAATCTACGGAACGGGCGAAGTGGCTGGTGCCTGCTACCAAGAAAATCTTCTAGCGAGTGAGTTGGGTAATCGTACCGCAAACCGACACAGGTGGGTGGGGAGAGAATCCTCAGGCGCGCGAGAGAACCCTCGTTAAGGAACTCGGCAAAATGACCCCGTAACTTCGGAAGAAGGGGTTGTCATTCCGGTGAGGCATTTTACATGCGGAGCTGGGATGACAGACACAAAATCGGCCCAGGCGACTGTTTAACAAAAACACAGGTCTCTGCTAAGTCGCAAGACAACGTATAGAGACTGACGCGTGACCAATGCTGTAAGGTTAAGGAGAGGAGTTATCCTGCATTTATGTTGGAGAAGCTCTGAACCGAAGCCCCAGTGAATGTCGGCCGTAACTATAACGGTCCTAAGGTAGCGAAATTCCTTGTCGGGTAAGTTCCGACCTGCACGAAACGCGTAACGATCTGGGCACTGTCTCAACGAGGGACTCGGCGAAATTGTAGTGGCGGTGAAGATGCCGTCTACCCGCGACAGGACGGAAAGACCCCGTGAACCTTTACTGCAGCTTGATATTGAATTTTAGTGCGGTATGTGTAGGATAGGTGGAAGGCTATGAAGCCGGGGCGTCAGCTTCGGTGGAGCCACCCTTGAAATACCACCCTTACTGTAGTGAAATTCTAACCCCGTAACCAACGGGGGACAGTGTCTGGTGGGCAGTTTGACTGGGGCGGTTTCCTCCCAAAGTGTAACGGAGGAGCGCAATGGTACTCTCAGCACGGTCGGCAATCGTGCGCAGAGCGCAAAGGTATAAGAGTGCTTGACTGCGAGACCGACGGGTCGAGCAGATGCGAAAGCAGGCCTTAGTGATCCGGTGGTTCCATGTGGAAGGGCCATCGCTCAACGGATAAAAGGTACTCCGGGGATAACAGGCTTATCGGGCCCAAGAGTTCACATCGACGGCCCGGTTTGGCACCTCGATGTCGGCTCATCACATCCTGGGGGTGAAGAAGCTCCCAAGGGTCGGGCTGTTCGCCCGTTAAAGTGGTACGCGAGCTGGGTTCAGAACGTCGTGAGACAGTTCGGTCCTTATCCGTCGTGGGCGCAGGATATTTGAGGAGAGCAATCCTTAGTACGAGAGGACCGGGATTGACGGACCTCTGGTGTTCCAGTTGTCGTGCCAACGGCATTGCTGGGTAGCTATGTTCGGAAAGGATAAGCGCTGAAAGCATCTAAGCGCCAAGCCCCCTCCAAGATGAGATATCCCTATCAGGCACCTTGAAGACGACGAGGTTGATAGGCAGGGTGTGTAAGTGCGGTGACGCATTTAGCTTACCTGTACTAATCTGCCGATCGGCTTGACCAGTATTTTTTCTTTCTTCGAAAGAAAAAATACGTTTTGAACAATTGCCGAAGCTTTTTGTAGATAAATTCTGACCTGAATTAGATTTTTAGCCTCGTGGCCATATCGAAGGGGAAACACCCGTTCCCATCCCGAACACGGTCGTTAAGCCCTTCCGAGCCGATGGTACTTTCCGGGAGACCGGAGGGGAGAGTAGGATGCTGCGGGGCTATTTTTTTAGGGGACGGTAAAGCACCACCGTCCCCTTTTTTTTATATAATTATTATGACAAATAAACGCAAAAGGTGATATAGTATTACAGGTAAAAGTGTTTTTATTCATTTATACCTCTATAATCGAGAAGAGAAAAATTCACCGAATAATACCAATGTCGAAAGTGGTGATATTGAACCGCCGGCTTCGACTACGGGAGCGGTGAATAAAGGGCAATGCATTATATAATATTCCGAAGTCGATTACTGGTTGGTTGCGCCGCGTCGCTTCTTCTCATACTCACCTCCGCCGCGATTGCGCCGCGGATTTTCCCGGCGATTAACGAAGGCTTCGACGGCTTCGATACCGGAACCCGTCCTGCGGGATGGACCTTTACCAAC
>JAVCDH010000054.1 GCA_030765805.1 Candidatus Euphemobacter frigidus | reverse complement strand
AGAAATCGCCTTTGACTCTTCTTACTGAAAAAGCGCCTAAACTTGATCCCCGAATTTTAATCTTGCCTCCTGTTGATTTATGCTCTTTATTACCTCAAGGGGTAAACCATGTACCCGTCGAGCCCGCTTTTCGTCTTACTTAAAGCCATAGTTATCCTTGCAACCTGAGAATCGGGATGTGGTATGAGTTTTTCAACACCAAGGGTAATGGAGGCAAGGTAGGGTCTTTTGGCTCCGCCCCTCGACTACGCTTGGGATTACCACCCTTCGGCAGGCTCCTTTCGGCTGCGCTCAGGGTCTTTGACAGAGTCTGCGATAGGATAAATTCGAGGCGGAATTTTTTGAGCCGAGAAAGATTTTGAGAAACCGCGTTATACGCTCTGAGACATCCATCATCAAAGCTTAAAACGGGCATGACGGGTGTCCCAGAGCGTGGTTAATCTGGGACTTCATGCGGATACGTTTCCAGATGGTGAGGGCCGGGCACCGGATAATACAGTTAACCAGTAATCAGTGATCGGCAAGCAGTCCCTATTCCCCAATCCCTATCTGGTTACCGGAATATCGTTGGAAGAACCGTAATAAACCCTGGTGATTCCATTTATGGCCCATAGACCGGAGTCACTGCGGAATATCCCCAAATCATCCTTGGAATTTCCATTGTAATCGGCCGGGACCGGTTGATCAACGTTGCCTCCAAAATAAACCCGGGTACCGCCCCGGATCGCCCACAAGCCGGATGAGGGACGGAAGATCCCGGTCTCCCAGGCTCCATTACCGTTAAAATCACCAGGGACAGGTTCATCGCTGGATGAACCGAAATAAATCCGACTGATCCCTCTCAACGCCCACAACCCGGAACTGCCCCGGAAAAGAGCGACATCCTTTGTCCCATACCCATTATAGTATCCGGGAACCGGAGAATCTCCGAAGGTCCCGAAGTAGGTTCTGGTCACTTCCCGGATCGCCCAGAGACCGGAGGTGGTCCGGAAGATCCCGACATCGGCGGTCCCGTCGCCATCGTAATCGCCCGGCTGAGGTAGGTCGGCAGAGGAGCCGAAGTAGACCCGCGAGATTCCACGCAGTGCCCAGAGGCCGGAATCCGGGCGAAAGATCCCGATATCGGTAGTCCCGTCTCCGTCATAATCGCCGGGGACGGTCTCGTCGGTCGAAGAGCCGAAGTAGGCTCTCGTCACTCCCCGGATTGCCCAGAGACCGGAATCGGGTCTGAAGATGCCGATATCCGAGATCCCGTCACCGTTGTAATCATAACTCCAACGATGATCGGAAGTCGGCATCACACCGTCATAATGCATAATCGTACCGTTCCGCCCGACCGCGAAGACGTCGGTTCCGGAACTCCCCCAGATGGCGCAAAGATAGTCCGTGTTAATAGGCATCACTTCCCAATCATTTCCATTGTAATGATAAACTTCCGATCCATGCCCGAGAGCAAAGACGTCGGTTCCGGAACTCCCCCAGATATCTCCTACACCCCTTTGGATTGGGGACCAATCCCATTGTGTCATTACAGTCCAATCGCTTCCGTCGTAATGATAAATCCCGTACTCACTCACCATATACCCATCTGCGGCAGCAAAGACGTCGGTTCCGGAACTCCCCCAGATAGTTCCTATTATTTTATAACCCGGAGGGCCAGTAGCCAGTGTCACTGTCCAATTGATCCCGTCGTAATGCCAAATTAGATTTGACCATCCATAATCACTATCCGTACTACCAACAACAAAAAGATCATCACCGGAACTTCCCCAGATATCACATGCACCGATGAGTTCCTTCATTACTGCCCAGTCGTTGCCATTATAATGCAATAAACAATGATGCCCCGACGCATAGACATCAGTTCCTGAAAAACCCCAGATATCAAAAGTGTCGACGCTCGTCATCTTCGTCCAGGTGCTCCCGTCATAATGCAAGATCGAGCCGGACACATCAGTCTGATCCTCAAAAAACCCCACGGCGAAAACATCGGTTCCGGAACTTCCCCAAATATCAAATAGATATTCGGTCGTGTTGCTCTCCATGGGAGACCACCCCGCATCTACCTTCTCCGCCAATCCCCAAATTCCAAGTAAGACAAAAAGCAATAAACCTAACTTCCGTAATTTTTTCATTTTATCCTCCATTGCTGTGGATTAAATACGATTTTCGAGGTGAATACGAACGCTACATATTTTTATAAAATCCGTTCCTATCGATACCGCTGAGAACTGAGAGAAGCTTCATCAATCATCTCACGACTGATCTCCCACCACTCTTATCCACTCACATTTATCGTGTTACCGGTATATCTCCCAAGGCTTCATAATACATTATAGTCATCCCTTTAACTGCCCAGAGGCCTGAAGAATCGCGGAAAAGGCCGATGTTATCTCTGAAGTCCCCGTCTTATGACATCCTCCTTTTTAAAATAAAAAACCCGGCCGGATAGTTCATCCGTGGGCGGGTGACTGGATTTTGACAAAAAATTTTTGTGCACTGATTATTCATCTTTTCAGGTGTACGTCGTTAGCGATTAATTATCGCTGATTGCATAACCTATACCCCACGCTACTTTTTACGCAAGGAATATTCTGGATTTATTAATTTAAAAATATCAAGTAGTTTTGTCGCGATTATTCTCGGTTATCTCAGGTTTTTTAGTGACAAAGTGATTTTGGGATCGGGATGGGTTTTGATTTTTTCACGGTCGTAGGTGACGAAGGCGGGATGGGTGGAGAGGCGATATTCCATTGAGCCGGAGGATTCGATGAATTTCTGGCCATCTTTTCCCTCCAGGCTCCCCTCCAGCTTGGAACGGAGGTTGCTGTAAGGCTGGTGGAGCATGGTGTCGTTGATAAAACCTTCGGCCATGAGGTCGGCGGTGTTGACCCAAGCGTTTATTCAGTAAAAATCAGGCTGGCGATTTTATTAATAACTTCAGAGAATACGTCTCCGGGCAACTTGGAACAAAAAATCGCTTTCCTGGCTTTCCAGTCCAGACTCTTAACCTGATCTGAAAGCACACACCCTTCGACCTTCAAGCCCTTCGGAATTTTCACTTCGAAAGGATAGCCTTTAACTTTCGAGGTAATCGGGCAGAAAATAGCCAGACCGACTTTTTTATTGTAAAGGGCAGGAGAGAGGACCAGAGCCGGTCTTCTTCCCGCCTGTTCATGTCCAGCTTGGGGTGTGAAGGTAAGCCAGACCACATCACTCCGGTCGGGAATATACCGCTTTTTCATCACCATGCCTCCCGACCGATAGGTGTGCCGGTTGCAACTTCGCCATGGACATTGTCCGGATTAATCCTTGCTACAAGTGTCTTCAGGTCAAAGGTAGTCTTGCGGGTCGGTTTAGCCACAATCTCCCCATTTGAAACAGATATCTCGACCAGAGAGCCTTCCTTGATATGAGCATCCAGCGCCAGGATCTTGGGTATCCGCATCGCCAAGCTGTTCCCCCATTTTTGAACTTTGGTTTGCATAAGAAACCTCCTTTAGTATCTACAATGAAGATACGACGCTTTTGGGGTAGATGCAAGGGATTTTTTAAAATTGGGTAAAAAAATAAAGTTCCCCCAGGGGAACTGACGGGGACGACGGGAATTCTTTCGACTCCCCCGGCATTCGCCGGGGTCGCTCAGGACAAGCTCACTATGCAATTTCGAGACCATCCATCAACGTAAAAAGCCCCGGGGATAACCCCGGGGCCTTTTACGGGGACGACGGGACTCGAACCCGCAACACCCGGATCGACAGTCCGGTACTCTAACCAATTGAGCTACGTCCCCTTAAAAACAGGAATAAGGGATAAGGGGTAAGGTATAAAGAAACCAATTTTGAATCAACCATATTTTTCAGCTGATTCATAAATACTATAGCCACTCTTGTCTTTTTTTGTTCGTATTAGTTTCAATGCCTGAATCATTTTTACAAGCATCTTGATCCGACTATAACCGGGAACATCCGCCATGTTACATCTCCCAATGTAACTTACCCTTTCCCCCTGCCTGTACCCCTTCCCCCTTACCCCGTATCTCTACCTTAATGGGCGCTACTGGATTTGAACCAGTGACATCTACCTTGTAAGGGTAGCGCTCTCCCGCTGAGCTAAGCGCCCATTATCTTTCCTTTCGACTTAGATCGGCAAGAAAAATAAAGCCGTAAATTACCTCCAATACTTCTTACCGTCAAGAAGATAACATGAAGCGAGATGACTGATGAAGCGGTGGTTCCTCATCCCCCAGGAATAAAACTTGAATATTGCCCCTCCGTGATTCGTCTAATTCTTCAAATTAAGTGAACGGGCTATTGGCATGTTGAATTTCCGTCGCAGGTGAGAATTTATCTCTTGACGGAGTAAGTTATTAATCTTTAGGATGTCCATTCTCACGTAATTCTGTCCACAGAACATTTTAAGGAGACCGCATGAGACCGTATTGGATAATCATGAAGAAGCGGGATGGGAAAGCCCTCTCTTCAGAAGAAATAATCTTCATGATTGATGGATATACGAAGGGGACGATACCCGATTATCAGATGGCAGCCTGGATGATGGCGATCTTTATCCAGGGGATGAGTTCCGAAGAGTCGGCCGCTCTGACCCAGGCAATGCTCGACTCCGGAGATCGGATCGACCTCTCTTCGATAGGGAAAATCACCGTGGATAAACACAGTACCGGCGGCGTCGGGGACAAGGTCAGCCTGATCCTGGCACCTCTGGTCGCTTCACTGGGCGTCCCGGTGCCGATGATGAGCGGGCGCGGACTAGGACACACCGGGGGTACACTGGATAAGCTGGAAGCCATTCCCGGTTTCCGGGTAGATCTCTCCGAAGAGGAGTTTATCCGCCAGGTAAAAGAAATCGGGGTCGCCATTATCGGACAGACCAAGTCTCTGGCCCCCGCCGATAAAAAGATGTACGCGCTCCGCGACGTCACCGCCACGGTGGATAGCATCCCCCTGATCGCCGGGTCGATCATGAGCAAGAAACTGGCGGCCGGACCGGACGCTTTCGTCTTTGATGTTAAGACCGGTAACGGAGCGTTCATGCGTACCATGGAATCGGCCGAGGAGATGGCCCGTACCCTGGTAGATATCGCTATACTGAGCGGGAGACAGGCCAACGCGTTGATAACCGATATGAATCAACCACTCGGCTATTGCGCCGGCAATGCACTTGAAATCAGAGAGACCATCGCCTGCTTGAAAGGAGAAGGACCAAGGGACCTGATGACGGTGGTGATGGAGATAGCCGGAATGATGCTCCTGATGGGGGGAAGATCATCTTCCATCGAAGAAGGCAAGACGCTGGCGCAATTGGCTCTCGATGAAGGGAAAGGGCTGGCTAAATTCAAAGAGATGGTCGCCACTCAGGGGGGAGATACCGCCTATATCGACAATCCCGACCTCTTTCCGGAGGCCGGAATGAAGATTCCGGTCCCGGCAGACCGGGCCGGCTATATCCACGGCATCAACACGCTGGAGATGGGGATAATCTGCGGGGCGCTGGGGGCGGGGCGAGAGAAGGTCGATGATGAGATCGATATGAGCGCGGGGATTGTCTTTCTAAAGAAAGTCGGGGATCGGGTCGTCGCGGGAGAGTCGCTCTTAACCCTCCATACCAACAGGGAGGATAGTATCGAAGAGATCGCGGACCGGGTTGTTCAAGCGTACAAGATCGAAGATTCTCCTTGCCAACCATACCCGATTATATATAAAGTAGTTGATCAAGATGGTATCCGTGACTACAGATAGAATTTTCCTCCGAAAATTTCTAACTAATTAAGAAGGAGACCGCTATGGGAAGCGCCAAAGCTCTCTTCTATTTATTGGTAGTCGCCGCTTTAATTGGAGCGGCAATATTAATCTTTAATAAAAACTACCGCCGAGATTATAATCTGGTCTCCAACCGGAATTTTTATTCCAGCCTGGCCCAACAATAAACCCACAAACGATCCGGGGAATTATCCATGCAAACTTATATAGTTTCATTTGCCGTTTTCCTCTGTATCGGCATCACCATGCGGCTGATCCATCCGGAATCTTACCAGCTTGCCACCCCCTACGTTATCTCCGCCGCTTTTCTCCTGGCCGCTTCCATCCTCTCATTCATTTACCGGTCCCGGGTTTTAGCCTTTCTTTTTCTGATCGCGGCACTGTGCGTATTTATGTTCTCCCTGCCGCTCATCCCGGAACTGAATAATTACATGATGGGGGTCTTCGCCGCCCTCTTTATAGTATCGATCGTGCTGGGGTTCATCAAACTCAAGCCTCTCCCCTTCTGGATCCTGAGCGCCCTCGCCCTGGGTTACGGACTCACCTGCCTCCACCTTGATCAGACCTCCCCCACCCATCTCGTCCAATGGGGTGGAGACAGCAGAAATGATCAGTCCCTGGTCTACGGTACCATCGTCAAGGAACCCGAAGTAAGGCCGGAGAAAAATGACACCCGCCTGATAATTAAGCCCTCGATCGTAGTCAAGCTGGGGCAGAACCCGAACCGGAGTATCCGCCTGAATACAATCAATCAGATTATTACCGAGATTAAAGATCTCAACCGGCCCTGGGAGACCGAAGAAGAGGTATTGAGCACTCTCCTCCTGGTACGGGAGAAGCTGGATAAGGCTCAGGATCAGCTTATCGAAGATGAAGAAGAAACACCCTCGGCAGAGACTAAAGACTTCCCAGAGGAGCTATCTGAAGAGGAGCAGGAAGAGGTCATCAAGAAAGTATTTTCCACCGGTGACTATACCCCTTCCGCCGAGGACGTGGAGGTGATCCAGATGGCCCTGGAAGAGATCGGCCCCTCCGAGCCCGGGAAAGGCTGGGTCAGCCTGATCGACAAAGGGTGGGCCCTGATCACGGTTGTCGACTATGATCTCAATAAAGAGGAGATCTATCCCGCGATCTCTCATTACAGCGCTTACGGGGACCAGGTGAAGATTATCGCGCCCCTGACATTTCCCGCCGGGGCCACAAACCCCGGTGGGTTCGACTACAAGGCTTACCTAAGCCAGATCAACACCTTTACCATAACGAAGATCCGGGGGAAGATAAACTGGACTACCAAGGAACTTGATACCATCGAGATCATCAAGCCCGCGTCCGGCAACTTCTTCATTAACTGGTGCATGGGGATCAAGTATAAGTTACTGGCCGTCATCCGCCAGACAACCCCGTTCCCGGAGTCCGGTTTCCTCTCCGGGATCTTCATCGGCCTGAAGAAGGGGGTTCCCGACAAGATCGTGAAGGAATCCCAGGCGGCGGGCACCGCCCACGTCTTTGCCGTCTCCGGCCTTCATGTGACCATCATCGCCGGGCTGCTCCTTCTTATCTTCAATCAGACCCCGATCCCGAAATCCGTCTGGGCCCCGATCGCGGTTCTCTTCCTGGTCATCTTTACAGTCATCACCGGGGCCCGTCCCTCGACACTCCGGGCCGCCACCATGAACAGTTTCGTCCTGATCTTCTTTACCTATTTCGGGAAGAACATCCAGAAGTCACTGCTCATGTCGATCTGTTTCGCCGCGATCGTTATCATCTGCTTCTTTCCTCCCGGCTACGGCGGTCCCCTGATCCTCCCCTCGGCCTCCTTCCTGATGTCCTTCTCCGCCGTTCTCTTCCTGGGGTTGCTAAGCGGACCGATCGAAGATTTCTTTAACTTTAAACTAAATAATCTCTACAGCCTGGTAACCGCCGCCGCGGTCGCCGTCTGGGTTGGTCTTCTCTTCATGAACCTGGGAAACCCCTGGGGGGTACTGAAGGCGAGACTCTTCTGGGGGTTCTTGATCGCCATCCCGGTAACCTTCCTGATCCAGCAGGTGATCCCCTTCCGCCCCCGCTTCAGCAAGATCCCCGGGAAGTGGCTGCGGACTTTCATCGCCGCCCAGGTGGCTATCCAGTGCAGCATCGTCCCTCTCTCGATGGTCATCTTCCACCGGATGTCGCTGGCAGCGCCCTTTGCCAACTTCATCGGCATCCCATTGATCGGGATCATCCTCCCGCTCGGGATGCTGGCCACCCTGATCGGATTCATCCCCCTGATCGGGATCAACATCGCCCTGATCATCACCGCTGCCAACTGGATAGGGATGCACTTCTTTATCTGGCTGGACGCCTTCTTTACCAAGACCTTTCCCTATCCCCAGGTGCCCAAGCCGGGCGCGTTTCCACTGATCGTCTTCTACCTGATCGTCGCCTTCTTCATCTATCGGGAGAAGATCATTCTCAGCGTTAAGATCGCTTTCGTCCGGGTCAAGAACTCCCTGACGGATGGTGGGTGCCGGATCCGGGCCTACGCCTCCCTGGCGGCCTTATTGATCGCGATCGTCGGCATCACAACGGGTTTCATCAGTGCCAGTCGGCCGGAACTTAAGGTTATCTACCTGTCGATGGGATGGACAGACGGGATGGCAGCCCTGATCGAAGCTCCCAACGGCGATAATATCCTGATCGACGGAGGTTATGAAGGCTGGGACTTCAGAAAAAAAATCGCGCAGTACTTTCATAAGAACCAGGGTCAGCGAACACTGGAGGAGGTCCTTCTCTACGAGAAGATCGTGGCCTTCGACGCTGTGATCAATACCAATTGCGACGCCCGGGTACTGGGCGGCTTGAATTACATTGTCGGGTCGGACGACTACTACATCAAACGGCTCTACTCCTGCCTGCCGCCCTCCGAGTTCGGACCCCAGGATATCGATCTGAACCTGCTGACTCTCTCTCTCACCGCTCCCTGGAGAGGAGACGCCAAACGGTTCTATAAGCTCCTCCTCCTCAATGAGTTCACACCGGAGGACGCCATGGAGTTCATGACACTCTTCCGCTCGATCCCGGAGAAAGAGATTCCCGCGTTTCTCAAATCTCTGCCTCTGGTGTATGCCCGTAAAATGACAACTGAGAAGGCGATCCAGATCCTGAAGGGGAAAGAAGCCGAGGCTTACGAGGAACTGATCGAATCGATCATCTCCAGCGAGAAGTGGCTCCATCCGGGGGAAGAGTTTACCCGCGCCCAGGCCGAAGCCAAGGCGGAAGAATGGAAGTTTTCGCTCCTGCCCCCGAGCGAGTATCTCGGTTTTGTCGCCAACCTCCCACAGCAATTTCAGTGGTTCGTCTATGAAAAGGGAGGAGTCATCGATGACGTTGAGAAGCTTACCTCCTATCAGATGGACTTATTTGAGAAATTCGTGACTGCCATCGGCTTTGAGCCGGAAGATCCCGATGAAAAGGTATTTAAGGGGGAAGAGATGTTCCTCCAATATCATCGTTTACTCTTCTCTGTTAAAGAAAGAAATATCCCATTAAGCATGGCCAACCAGGGCATTGCCATCATTAAACCGGAGAAGATAAGGGGCAAGACCCTGGAGGCAACGGTCCTCAACCCTGCCGTCGAGGACGGGCTCCTGGCCGTCAGAGGCAAGTATATTAACGAGGTCAACTCGGTCGTTGTATCTCTCAAGTACGGAGAAGTCTCCTTTATCTTTCCCAGTCTTCTCAATAATGAAGGAAATAGTAACCTGGCCCAAAATATTAAAGGGGGGTTACAGAGCACTATCTACATGGCTCCCCAGTTCGGGAAGGGCGGAAAGTACTTCGATCCCACGGGCCTGTTGATACTGGTCAAGCCCGAGGTCGCCGTCTTCCAGTATGCGGGAGGAAGTTTTGGACGAGAGAACAAGCAGTTCAAGAAAGCCTGGGCATTCTGTCAGGAGAACGGCATTGAGGCCTACAACACGAAAGAGATGGGAGCCGTTACCGTTACTACCGACGGAGAGCACTATCAGGTCATAACTTCCCTTGGTCGACCGCTGAAACCCGGAGAAGGGGCTAAAGCCCCCGACAAGGCGAGTGAAATTGGCGTGGGGATGTAACCTCAAAGAACGTTGTTTTAATTTCAGAGATTGAAAGGCTTCATTATATCTATATTGGTTGCCGGACTGTTCATCATTTCGGTTGCGCCGGCCCGGGCTCAGGGAAGAGTCAATCTCAATACCGCCGATAGAGACGAACTTCAGACATTAAAGGGTGTCGGCCCCAAGATCGCCATGAAGTTCATTGCCGAGCGTGATGCTAACGGGCCATACCGATCACTGGAGGACTTACAACGGCGTGTTCTGGGAATAGACGCGGCCAGACTCAAATCCTTGAGAGAACAGGGGGCCTACGCCGGTCAGCCGTAAGAAAGAACCGTTCTATAATGATAAAAGACATATCCGCTTGAGTAGCGGTGAATAATAAATGGTGTCACAAGGACACCGTAAACAATCCCCGAATCAGGGGAAAAACCAAGCAGGAGGAGAATAGCATGAGATCAATTATCGCATGCGGCATGGTAGTGCTTCTGGCGCTGGCAGTGGCCGGCCCTCTTCTGGCGCAGGCCCCGGTGAACGTGAATACCGCGACCGCCTCGGAATTGCAGGCTATCAAGGGCATCGGCCCAAAGACCGCCCAGAGTATCATCGACTACAGGACTGAGCACGGCGATTTCAATAGCATCAACGATGTAACCCGTGTCAAGAGAATCGGTCCGAAGACTCTCCAGAAGATGATCGATTCGGGGCTGGTCTGCAACCCGTCGGCGGCGGAATAACCCGCCCAAGTTGATTTTTGGAGCGCGCGAGTATACTCGCGCGCTCCAAAAACCAGCACCCAGGATTCACCGGTTTTTTCATGACCAGAAAGATAATAAAACAATCAGTTCTATTTGTTGCGTTAGTAACCGCCTGCGCGGTTCTCATTCTATATCCCGGCGCGGGGTTGGCCCTGGAAGGGAAGGATGTTCTGAAGGTGACATTCCTTAATGTCCACCAGGGAGACGCGGAGTTGATCCAGACACCGGATGGAAAAGTTATTTTGATCGATGCCGGGCAATCCGGAAACAAATACCGGCCCTTTGACGGTGGAAAGGACGTTGTCCTCCCTTTTCTAAAAAAAGAAGGGATAAAAAAAATCGACATGGCCGTCGTAACTCACCCTCATGACGACCATGTGGGAGGCATGGTCAGTGTGCTGGCCAGCAACATAAAAGTCGATAACATACTCGACTCCGGTCTGGACTACAGTTCCGGGGGTTATGGAAAATATATTAAGCTTATTAAAGAGAAAAAAATAAATTTTAGAATCCCGAAAAAAGGTGAAGTCCTCGACTGGGGAGACCGGGTGACCGCCCAGGTGATAGCTCCTCAGGTTCCTCTGGAGAAGAGGATGTACCGTTCTCCGAATAACAACTCAATCGTCATCCGGATGGATTATGGAGATGTCTCTTTTCTCTTCACCGGTGACTGTGAACAGGAGGAGGAGAGAGAGATCCTGAACTCCGGGGTTCGGACCAAGGTTAACGTCCTCAAAGTCGGCCACCACGGTTCGGAGACCGCCAGTAGTCCACCGTATTATTACCACACCGACCCGGAGGTGGTCGTTATCTGCGTGGGGAAGAGGAACAAGTTTGATCACCCTCACTGGAAAACCGAGAAACTATTCCGGGAGACCGGAGTTGATATATACCGTACCGATTACAACGGCGACATCACCATTACGACTGACGGGAAAACTTATGAGATAATTACCGGTTCGGAAGAAGAGAAGTAGGCCGGTTTCTATAAGAAAGCTTATAACGGGGGAGAAGATATGGATCCTCACATCTATTTCATAATCGGGGGCGTGGCCTTCATACTCTTTTTACTGATCGCACTCGACCTAACCCGTCTGATTCGGAAGAAGGCCGGGGATTGGCAGGAATTGGTCTCGGAAGAGGATAGCGAGACGGATCCGCTGATGGAAGTGGGAAACGTGAGTGGGGCAGAACCAGGGGAGGAAGCGGAGCGGCCGAAGGTCAGGGGGGAGATAAGCAAGCTCGACCTTCCGCGGGCGGCGGAGATCTTCGATCATATCCTCACCCATACCGACTGGGACGGAATCATCTCGGGGGCGCTTCTCAAGCATTTTTCACCCCTGGCTAAAGTCGAGGTCACGAGCGCGCGGGGAGTCCCATTCGCGCTTCGCTCCCTGGCTAAGAACCCGGACAAGCCCCACCGCCTCTTCATCACCGACGTCGGTATCGCCAGTGAGAGCCTGGCGGACATCGAAGACGCCTTGATCGAACTCCAGAAATCCGGCGTCAAGATATATTGGTACGATCATCATCCCTGGAGCAATCTGAGCATCGACACGGCGGAAAGGGATTGTGCCGATCTGATCGTCGACCCGAAATTTAGAAACGCCGCCGATATCGTCTTCAAGCGGATAACCGGAGATGAACCATACGCCGCGCAACTGATGCGGTTGCTCAACAACCGGCTCGAACCGGAGGAGGAGGCCTGGGGGAGAAACTGGCGCCTCCTGATCCTGGCTACCCAGAGCGCGCCTTCGTTCGGCGATATCATTGACCTGATCGCCAAGATCGCGGCTGACCGGGCGTTGTCGGTCGCGGATAAATTCAAGATCAAGCGGATGGCGGAAGAGGAGATCGTTTACAATCAGTTTGCCGAAGGGAAACACCGGGAAGAGGTAACCCAGTCGGGGATGAAGTTCCTGGTGGTCGACCTCCGGGTCTTCCGGGAGGAGTACGACGCCAGCGGTCAACTGAAGAGAAAGTTCGCCCGGCATAATCCTCCCGCTTCGATCGGATATGATATCGTCAAGTATCACCACCCGGACTTTTACATCATGGTTCTGAAGAACGGTCGTCTCAGTATTCGGGGGGGAACGGAGAGAAGGTTCAAGGTCGACGCGATCAAGGGCTTAAAGTCCATCAAGGGAAAACCCTGCCGGATCTCCGGACACAGCTACGCGGCCGGGGTATATCTCACTGTCAGTCTGGCCAGCAAGCTGAAATATATCTTTAATTGGGCTCTGCCTCAGGAAGTCGAGGATTTTATCGAGGAGCTCAAGACCAGGTTATAGGAAAGAAGTGCCTAAAGTGCCTATAGTGTCTAAAGTCTCTAAAGTTATTTTCGCCTCGCGCCGGGTATAGCGAGAGTTCCCAGGCAAGGCGACAACTTTAGTCACTTTAGTCACTTTAGTTCACTTTAGGCACTTTATTTATAGGAGCTTATGATATGAAACGAGCAATCATTATCGTACTGGACAGCGTGGGGATTGGTGAGATGCCCGATGCCGGGGAGTTTGGGGACGCGGGGGCGAATACCCTGGGACATGTCGCCGGGAGCATCGATGATTTCTCCCTGCCGAACATGGAGAAGATGGGGCTCGGCAATATCGCTCCCTTAAGAGGGGTACCCCCCTCCCCCGCCCCATCGGGCGCTTATGGAAAGCTCGGGGAACAGTCCCGGGGCAAGGACACAACCGTCGGGCATTGGGAGATCGCGGGGCTGGTATCGACTGTGCCCTTCCCGGTCTATCCGGAGGGTTTCCCCCCCGATCTGGTGGCAGCCTTCGAGAAGAAGATCGGGAGAAAGACGCTCGGTAACTACCCCGCCTCGGGGACCGAGATTATCAAGGACCTCGGTGAAGAACACATGAAGACCGGCTTCCCTATTATCTATACCTCAGCCGACAGCGTCTTCCAGGTCGCGGCCCACGAAGAGGTCATTCCGCTTCCGGAACTCTATCGGATCTGCCGGCAGGCCCGCGAACTTCTCCATGGGAAACACGGGGTCGCCCGGGTCATCGCCCGCCCGTTCACAGGGTCGCCCGGAAATTTTGAAAGGACGGCTCATCGGCACGATTTTTCTTTCTTACCGCCCGCGGACACCATTCTTGACGTGCTTACGCGCCACGGTCTCAAAACCTATGGTGTGGGGAAGATCAATGATATCTTCGCCGGGAAAGGGGTGAGCGAGACGATAGGCATTGAAAACAACCGGGATGGGGTGGACAAGACGCTGAAAGCGATGGAGAAAGACGGCTTCAGTCTGATCTTCACCAACCTGGTCGATTTCGATATGCTGTACGGCCATCGACGAAACGTCGTGGCGTATGGAAAGGCCCTGGAGGATTTCGACGCCCGGGTCCCGGAGATTTTAAGGGCGATGAGGCCGGAGGATATGCTCTTTTTTACCGCCGATCATGGCTGTGACCCCACCTTTACCGCCCATACCGACCATACCCGGGAATACATCCCCTTGCTAGTCAACGGTTCGATGGTCAAGCCAGGCGTTGACCTGGGGACCCGTGACAGCTTCGCCGATATCGCCCAGACAATCGCCGGTTATCTGGGAATGCCGGAACTGAAATATGGGAAGAGCTTCCTGGGCGAGATAACAAAATAAACAAGAGAAGTTTTTATCATGATCATTGAGAAGGAAAAAGTACGGGAGACAGTAGAGTATCTCTCTTCCCGGACCGAGGTCAAGCCGGAGATCGGCATTATCCTCGGGTCGGGGCTGGGGGCGGTGGTTAAACTGCTGGAAGATTCGATTCATATCCCCTACCCCGATATCCCCAACTTTCCGGTCTCTTCCGTTAAAGGCCACGGCGGGAAGCTGGCTTTCGGAACCTACGCGGGAAAGGGGCTCGTCGTCCAGGAAGGACGCGTCCATTTTTACGAGGGGCTGGGGGCCGCGAAGGTGATGTATCCCCTCTGGGTCATGAAAGCCCTGGGAGTGAAGACAATTATCAACACCAATGCCGCGGGGGGCATCAACCCGAATTTCGCCGGCGGGGATTTGATGCTGGTCAAAGATCATATCAACTTTATGTTTACCAACCCTCTGATCGGCCCCAACGACGAGAGCATCGGTCCCCGTTTCCCGGACATATCTGAAGCCTATAACCCGGAACTGGGGGAGATCGCCCGTCATGCCGCCGAAAAGATCGGGATAAAATTACAGAGCGGGATATTAATCTCTTTCCCCGGGCCAAGCTATGAGACCAGAGCGGAGATCGCGATGGCGATAAAGCTGGGAGCGGACGCGGTAGGGATGTCCACGGTTCCGGAGGCCATCGTCTCCAGTTACCTGGGGCTGCGTTTCCTGGCCATAACCTTTATCTCCAACCTGGTCAGTCCCACCCGGACCGAGCCGCTTACTCATAAAGATGTTACCCGGGCAGCCGCCCGGGCCAGCAAGAACCTGGCCGCGCTGATCGGCGAGATTATAAAAGAGATGGGTTAGCTGAATTTCTGCTTCGGAATTTTAATAATTTTGGAGTGCGGTAGCTTGCTACCGCGATTATACGAAAAGCGCCCCGCCAGGGGCGGGGCGCACTCCAAATTAGCCCCGCTAACAGCGGCGCTAATTTATAAATAAATAATGATCGAGATCAACAAGATCATTGAAAAACTCTTCCCCGGCCGGGAGATACCTCCGGAGTTCACGTCCATATTTTCCGGCCTTACTTTCTCCGAATCGGAGCTCTTAAAGGCCTCACCCGCTAAACTCTCCTTGCCATTCTCTCTGCCCGGATTGAGCCAAATGCTGGAGGGATTGATTCATAATTTTGAAGCGGGACAAACAATCCAGGTCCGGAATGTCAGCTCCCCGGATTCGATTGTCGCTGTTTCCCTGCTGAAGCGAATTTTCAAGAAGCATCGCAAATTAATCCGGCCCGCGACCGGAGACAACAACTCCGATCCGGTCAATCCGCCTTTCCTGGATCTCGGCGATCCGGACGGGGTGCGCTACCGGAGATCGGTTTCAGCGGGGGAGGAGTCGATCATCTTTATCCCCGCGGCTTCCGGGGATTCCGGGCGGTCCGCCGTTACCGGTTTAGTATTTAAACTGGGGCAGGCCCGTCAGATCTCCCGGGAGAAAGATTTCAATCGGGAGTACGTTGCCTTCGACCTGGAGACCAGCGGCAAAAACTACCGCGGTGATGAGATCATTGAGATCGGGGCGGTAAAGATCAAAAACGGGGAATTGGGGGACGAGTTCAGCGCCCTGGTTAAACCTTCCCGGCCCATTACCGCCGAGATATCAAACCTGACCGGAATTACGAATGACGAACTGGAGATTGCCCCCTCCATCTCGGACATTCTCCCCTCTTTTCTGGATTTTATCGGTGAGAGTTGCCTGATAGCCCACAATATCGATTTCGATTTCTCCTTTCTCAATCATGCCAGCCGGAAGTTGCTGGAGAAACGATTAACAAATGCAACTTATGATACCCTGACCCAGGCCAGGACCCGGATGCCGGGGCAGAGCCATCGGCTGGGGGCGGTTGCCCAACAACTGGGCATTGAGCTGAAAAACTGGCACCGGGCGACCGCCGACGCGAAGGCGGCGGCTCTGATATTTCTCCATTTCATGGAAGAAGACCATGCTCCCGGGCGCTATGCTTATTTTCAAGCCGCCGTCTCTTGGACTTGTCTGGGAACTCTGTCGGCCGGCGTCCCTTTAACCGGTGACAACGCCATCTTCTTCCGTTACGGGTTCCCGGCCCTTTTGGACGCCTTCCCCTCCGGGGAGAAGTATCTTCGGAAGCATCCGGAGAGATACCCGATACCGAGCCATCAGCTCCCGGATGAACTGAACTCCTGGCGGAGAAAGAGACGAAGCCGCGCTATCTGCCGGATCATAAAACTTATCGCTTCAAGGACAAAAAAAATGAAATTACGAGTGGTGATAGACCGGATTGAGGACGGGAGGCTGGCCGTCCTGGAGATCGAGGGTGTGGCGGGGGATTTTATCTGGCCGGTGGAGTTCCTGCCGGAGGGAGTTCATGACGGAAGCATCCTGGATTTTTCCATCGAGGCAAACCCGGAAGCGGAAGCCGAGCAACGGAAAAAGATTAAGAAGCTGCAGGAAGAACTGCTCCGGCGAACGAGGGAAGAGGAATAGCAACTAATTAAGGAACGCCAATATCTTTTATCTCTTATATACAACCCCGGCGTATCCCACGAACGACTCATTCGGGTAAATATCGTAGCTGGTCAGATACCGGATAAGTTTTCCCTGCCGAACCCCGGATTCCCGGGCAAAGGTCAGGGCCGCGACCGCCCCCCCCGCCGAACAGGCGGACTGATTTTCAACGGCGTGGCGCAGAGCGGCCTCCGCGTCCAGAGAGAGGAGACACTCGATAAACCCCCGGTCATTGACCTCCTTGACCCACTCTACCGCTCGTTCTCCGCGCCCTTCGGGCGCGAAGCCGTAATTACTCCCATAATGAGTCAGATCGGTTGAGCCAAGCACCGTGACGGTTCTCTCTAGGTGTTCTCCGGCTTCCTTGATCGCCCTTCCCAGTTCTATCGCGTCGTTTGAGGGGGCGGCCCGGAGAGCAACGGCCCGGCTGTCAGGGAAGAGATACTTAATAAACGGCAACTGGATCTCGACTGTGTTGTCGGGTTGCCGGTCCTCCCGCAGGGGCGCAGCACATCGTTCTTTAATCTTGTCAAGGAGCTCGAGGTCCGCCATCAGCGTCCCCAGAGGGGTTTCATATCCTTCTTCAAAGGCGGCGATTATCCCGGCGGATTGGCTGAGGTGCCCTCCTACCACCACGACAGTGTCCACGGGTTTGCGGAAGTGGAGGAGAACCTCCAGGGCGATCCGGCCCGAGAATTCCCAGCCGGCGTGCGGTACCACCCCCGCTATCCCTTCCGGACGCTCGACTCCCGCGGGCTCTCTTATCTCCCGGAGATACCGCTGAATAGTCTCACGGGTTTGATCTTCCGTTCCCGGATACCAGCCGGGCGGCAATGTCCTTTCTCGTATTTTCATTATAACCTCCGGATTATATTTGCCTCATTCGTATTAATCAACAGGGTCACGATTCATCGTGACATCGTAACCCTACTGATGTTACCAGCATTATACTATTTTCCGACCATGATTGAAAAATAGAATTTTATTTTTCAGGAATTTATTTTTCTTTACTATTCACCCGATTTATTCATAAATTGTAACTAATCAGGTTGTCAGGTTCAAGGTTCAAGGTTTGTTGCCTTGCGCGCTTCATATGTCTTGAGATAGTTGATGAATCCACGAACGGCAGCACGTGTTCGTCTGGCCTGCTCGTAAACATCTTTGAATTCGTTCAATCTTCATCACTCTCTAACCGTGAACCTTTGAACCCTTGAACCGTGAACACCTAAACCTGAGTAGTTACGAACAGTTTTATAATGAGAATAGCATTTGTCTTCAATCCGTTTAAATATAAACTCCACGAGGAGAATCTCCGGATCGTCCAGAAGTATTTCGGACTCTTTCCTCCTCTCAGCCTGGCCTGGGCCGCCGCGATCGCGGAGAAAGCCGGCCATACCGCCTGTATCATCGACGCCCGCACTCTTCGTCTGAACCGGGAGGAGACACTGGAGCGCCTGCGGGAGTTTGGACCGGACATCCTGGGGTTCATGATGACGACCTACATGTTCCGGGAGACACTGGAGTGGATCAGCTTTCTTAAGAAACACCTCAAGATACCGGTGTTGATCGGCGGTTATAACCTCCGCGTCTATCCCCGGCAATCTCTCTCCCCTCCGGAGATAGACTTCGGGGTTGTAGAGCAGGCCTATTATACTCTTCCGGCCCTGCTCTCGGAGCTGGAAGGGGGGCGGCGATTCGGGGAGGTCCCCGGTCTGGTCTTTAAAGACGGTACCGAGACCGTTGTCACACCCCACCCCCAGAAGATAGTCTTCGATGATTTTCCCACTCCCGCCCGTCATCTCCTCCCCAATCACCTTTATGCCGAGTTTCCCACTGAACGGAAAAATTTTACGGTCATGGTAACCAGCCTGGGATGTCCCATGCGCTGCACCTTCTGTGAAGCCGGGCAGACCGCCTATAACCCCCGCTCACCCCTGACCGTGGTCGATGAGATGCAGGAATGCCACGATAGATTCGGCATCCGGGAGATTGACATCTTTGACTACGAATTCCCCATGATCAGGGAGCGGACCGGGGCCATCTGCCGGGAACTGGAGAAGAGGAAATTAGACCTGACCTGGGCCTGCCGCTCCCGGGTGGACACGGTCGACGCGGAACTGCTGGAGGCGATGTATAAATCCGGATGCCGCCGTATTTACTATGGCATAGAATCCGGCTCCCAGGAGACCCTGGACCGGCTCAATAAAGGAATCACTCTTGATCAGGTCAGGGAGACCGTCCGGCTTACCAAAGAGATCGGGATCCGCCCCCTGGGGTTCTTCCTGGTGGGGGTTCCGGGGGAGACTAAAGAGTCCGTCAAGAAGACCGTCCGGTTCGCCAAGAAGCTTGATCTTGATTACGTCCA
>JAVCDH010000073.1 GCA_030765805.1 Candidatus Euphemobacter frigidus | reverse complement strand
TATTTTGCGATTCAGACCCTCGACAATGCTGTGAGAATATTCCTTTTCGGCTTTGTTCAACAGCTATTGGAGGTTAAAGCCCAGTGCGTTTCAATAACTTTTTACCCACAGATTCTGCGGAAGACCCTTAAAATTGAATAGCAGTGATAAAATAAAGGATGAAGATTTTAAATTAATCGATGTTTAAGAAGTTATTATTTCTTTTTATTATAGTTCCTCTACTGGAGCTTTATATCCTGATCAAGATCGGTCAAATCCTGGGAGCCGAGGTCACTATCACCCTGGTGGTAGTGACTGGGATATTGGGGGCAATCTTCGTTCGGATGCAGGGGTTTACCCTGGTCGGGAAGGTCAAGCGGGACCTCAACGAGGGAAGGCTCCCTCACAAAAGGCTTTTAGAGGGGGTCTGTATCCTGGCCTCCGGCCTGCTACTGCTTACCCCCGGACTGCTGACCGACCTGACCGGCTTTCTGCTCTTAATTCCCCCGGTGAGAGTCCGTCTGATTAACGCCCTATTGAAAAAAGCTAAGACTCACTTCAGAAAGGAAGGAACCGGCACCGTAACCTGGGGCTACCAAAACCGCTTCCCGGAATCTTGAAGCAATTTGCGAATTTGCTAAACTGAATCATCAAGATTATTAAAAATCGTGCCAGTGGATTCAGGACCTTACAGATCTTTACCGATATGATATTTTTTGCTGTTGGGAACGTTCGGATGTGGATGGGTTAATCGTCAGGCCGTACTTCGAGAAGGGGAGCGCCCTCTTTCCAGAGTTTCGTGAAGTAGTCCTCAAAGAACGAGACCGCCGCTGGTTCCGATGTGATCAGGCTGCACTCGTTCCGGACGTCCATTGCCAGGTATCCCCAATTAGCAGATCCCACCATCGCATGCCCGTCCGCGATTACCAGTTTGGCATGGGTGGTTATCTTCTCGGGATCGTAGCGGACCTCAACCCCTCCCGCTTCCAGGTGTTTCCGGGTGGCGGTATTGATCTTGTTCAGGATCTTGTTATAGTCACTCCGGTCCAGCATCACTTTGACATCGACCCCCCGCTTCCGGGCCGCGATCAGGGCGTTGATCAGACGATTGGTCTTGGAATCGGCGTATCGCTTCCCGGTGTAGTATTTCATCCCGTACATCATGACCCGGATTCTCTTTTTCGCTCCGGTTAGAAGGCTCATCAGAGCTTCGAAGTGCTGCCGGTTAGTAACCGTCCACAGCCCCGGCAGTCCCAGCGGCTCCATCTCTGGCTCGGCGTAACTGTTCTTCAGTAACTTATTAAAGTAACTCTCAAAGAAGGATCCCAGCCGTCTGTCTTCGGCATAGATATTGGTCTCGTTATTATTGTCGATCGAGTTGCCGGAGAGGTTGGTTGAGCCGAGTAGGACCTTCTCCCCGTCCACTATGAACATCTTGTTATGGGTGGCTTTCTTGGGGGTATCCAGAACGGATTTGATCCCGAAGCGATTGAGAAACTCATTACTTTTGGGATTGAAATAGATATCGTCTTCCAGGATTCCCCGGACAACCACTCCCCGCTTGACCGCCGCCTTCAGGGCGTCCTGGATCTTCTTAACCGTGGGATCGTAATGGAACTCGAGCTGGATAAAATCGATCGACTTCTTTGCGTCATTGATCATCCCGAGAATGGTGGGGAGGTAGTCCCGGTTGACGACCGGCTTGATTACAGGGGATAGAACTGCGGGGATTTGAGCGAGGAGTGGAGGTTGGAGTCCACTGGCCGAAAGGAAGAAGAGTAGCACACTCCAGCAACCTGTCTTTATCAACATATCAATAATAATCAAGGTTTGACTCCACTTCGCAGCTCCGAGAAGATATCGGAATACTTTCCGGCGATCTTGTCCCAGCTATAATTATCAATAACATACTGCCGGGCCCTCTCTCCGATCTCCTTTCTCTTTGCGGGGTTTCTGATCAGATCGAGGATCGTCTCGATGAAGGCCCGGTCATCATCCCACCGGAGGAGGATCCCGTTCTCTCCGGGGGAGACGGCCTCCTGGATCCCCTGGAGGCGGGAGGCAACCACCGCCAACCCCGCCGCGCCCCCCTCGAGCGCGACGATTCCGAATCCCTCGATATCACCCGGGACCTCTACGTTGGGCATTACAAAGATATCGGCCCCGCAGTAGAGAGCCTTCAGTTTCCCGTCGTCCATGGGGACGTCACCCATCAGCCGGACATTCTCTTCCAGACCCTTCTCCCGGACGGTATTCTCGATCGTCTCCCGGAGCGGGCCATCCCCCACGACCAGGTAGAGGACCCGGGGTTCTTTCTCGACGATCGGGGGCAGGATCTTCTCGACAAAGCGGTCCACCCCCTTTTTGGGGACCAGGCGTCCGACCGTGATCAGGATAGTCCTCTCGCCGGGATCGATCCCCAGGTGTTCCAGCGGAGAGATATCTTCAGTCCAGGTAAAGTCATCGGCATCTACACCGTTGGGGATGACCCGGAGGACCTCCTCCGGGACCCCGTATCCCCGGCAAATCTCTTTGAGTTGCGAACTCACACAGATCACCCGGTCCATCTTCCGCAGGGCGGCCGGAACGACCGTTAAGTAACCGGGAAAAGCAAAGGCGATGTCTCTTCCATGGATATTTACGGCCACCGGGACGGATAAAAGTTTCTTTAAGACCAGTCCCATCGGGCTCATCAAGCCATCGGAGAGATAGATCAGATCGATCTTCCCGGAGAGCCGGAGAAAGATCGTTTTGAAGAAAGTGAAGATGAGAAAGAGCGGCATCAGGGCCTGGGAGTGCCCCCAGGAGATGAGGCGGAACTCCCTCTTCTCCTTTAGATGGGCGATCAGCTTCTGATTGAAGCGCTGCATGCCCCCGATCGAGGGAGCGTTCTTTCTGGTGATGTAGAGGAGCATTTTTCGGTAATCGGTAATCGGTAATCGGTTATCAGTTATCGGTAATCGGTGTAGCGTAGTCCGGCAAAGCACTGATTACAGATTACCGGTTACTGGTTGCTTTTTCTTATCTCCGGTCACCTTATAGAGCTTGAGCGGATAGAGGTGGCCCGGGATGAATTGAGCCGCCCGCCGGGTCAGAGGAGATAGCCGGTCCGGCCCGTCAATCTCTTCCACCACATAGTTCTTCACGAGGATATCGCGGATAACGGAATCACAGATATTGAACGGGTAAACGATCCGGTAGCCCTTCTCTTTCACCCGCCGGATAACTTCATCGATTTCATCCGAGGGGAATTGAGTCCCATGGGTATAGACCATCCGCTCGGGGAAGACCAGCTTATCCCAGTAGTAGGTAAAGAAGACAGTCCGGTCGTCGGTCTGATCGAGCAGGAATCGACGACACTCCCCGTAGTACCTGCTTTGCGTGATCGTCTCGATCGCTCCTCCCGGCGCGATCAGGGCGATGATGATGTTGAAGACCGCCAGGACCATCATCAGACGGACCGCGGGAAAAGATAGACGCGAGAGCGCCCGGGCCGCGAAGAGGGGGAGGAGGCAGATGGTGGGCATCAGGTAGCGCAAGAAAGAGGAGTTGAGCGTGAACTCCCCGCGCTCGGACCCGAAGGTGCCGAAGTTGGAGAAGAAGAGGACGGAGATAATAAAGAGCCAGAAGTAATAAAGATTGAACCTGATCAACCCGCCCGGATTCATACCGGCCTCGTCCTCGGTAGTGTCCTCTCCATATTCACCCGCCGATTGTCCGGAGCCCTCGGCTATTGGCGCCGCTTTCCTTCTTCGGGGGATAAAGAACCCGATCAGGGAGAGGATGAGGAGAGGAAAAGCCAGAGAGAGAGATAGAGGAGCGTTCTTCAGGTGGAGAAGCCAGATCCTGGGATGAAAATTTAGGTATTCGAGAATCCTCCGGATACTCAAGGGAGCTTTGGCGGAGACCGTTATCTCGGAAGGCTGAAGAGTGGTGGTATAGCCCAGGTTGAAGAAACTGCCATAGACAGTGTAATTGTAAAGGAGGAGGCCTCCCCCGAAGAGAACGATCATGATGACCGCGACGATCAACCACTTTCCGACCACACTTCCGCGCTCGATCAGGATCAGGATGAAGAGGCTAAGAAGATAGATCGCGTTGGTCGGCCTGATCCAGATCAGGGCGCCGGCAAAGATGCCGAAGAGGAGGTAAGATGAAAGCCCGCGGTTGCGGAGCGCCCGGAGGAGGAAATATAGCGCCGCCAGAAAGACCGCCAGGTTTAAGAGGGTCGCGTTATAAACAAAGGCGCGGCGGATAAAGACCGGTGTGGTGGCCAGGAGAATTACCCCGCGGAGTGGGGTCTTCAGATCCGGGAATACTTCTTTTCCGATGAAGAAGAGTATCAGCAGAGAGAGGACGGCGCAGAGGGGGGCGGCCAGCCGGGACGCCTGAGGAGGTAGGATCCATTTTAGGCCCGCCCAGAAGATGATGAAGCCGGGGAACTTCCGGGGGTAGGTCTCTCCTTCTGAGTTGTAGACGAAGTACCGGGGGGTGAAGCCCGGTCTTCCGAAGATCTCATCACCCGGCGGCCGGTACCCCAATTTTCCGGTCTCGGCCAGGTGAGTTGAGAAGAAGTCATAGACCAGGTTATCCGGCGAGATCAACTCATCGCTGAAGAAGAACGGCAGGCTGTAGCAGACCAGGGCGACCAGCAGTATGTAGATGAGTTTCATGATTTTTTGGACAGGTTTAAAAAGAGATTGCTTCCTGCCTGTCGGCCGGCAGGCGGTCGTACCTCCCTTGCAATGACAGAAAATCTATGATTGAGGACTTTTCGTTCAGACAATATATAATAACCGGAATGGCGCCGCAAGTTTAACCGGTGCGTTCTCCGAACTGCCCCCGGTAATAATCGCCGACTCCCCGCCACCAGGCCCGTATTTTGGGACTGGCCGGTCCGCCTGAGGTCAGGGCGGCAAAGATAAAGGTATAGAGTACGATCAGGAGATTTCGGAGCACCCGGGCGGGCGCCGTCACCGGAAGTTGCCGGTTTACTACCAGCAGATGGTTCCGGGTGGAGTAATAAACTACGGTCTCCGAATACATGCCCCCCATGGAGGCGCTCACCTTATGGAAGACCCGGGAAGCGGGTACGGTGAGAACCTGATATCCTCCTCTCCGGGCCCGGAGGCAGAGTTCGACATCCTCAAAACAGAGAAAGTAATCATTATTCAGGACCCCGACCTCCCGGAGCATCTCTCCTTTCAGGAGCATGGCCGCCCCGCTGACGGCATCGGCGGGGTTGACGGAGTCGGGCAGACCGGATGCTCTCCGGTCATGAAGGGGGGTATAGATTCTGCCGGAGGTCCCGTGGACGGCGATGCCCTGGCTCCAGACTACCCCTGGCCGATCATAGTAAAAAACCCGCGATCCCAGGACACCGGCCTCCGGATGTTCGGAAGCCGCCCGGAGGAGCTCGTCCAGGAAACAGGGATCGACCACAGTGTCATTGTTGAGCAGGCAGATGTAATCGGTTTCCTCCTCGAGAGCCCTCTCGATCCCCAGGTTATTCCCTCCGGAGAAGCCCCGGTTCCGCGGGGAGGTGATCACCTCAACTTCGGGGAATCGGTCCGCCACTACCTCCGCCGTTCGGTCGGTGGAACCGTTGTCGACTACGATAATACGGCACCGAGGAGTGGCCAGCCGCCGGAGGGAGGATAGACACTGAAGGCAGTCATCCCTTCCGTTCCAGGTGACGATGACGATGGCGATGTTTAGCATTATAAACCGCGAATCTCACCTTTCGATAAACTCAGGATCTCTCAGGAGGGTCTTCTTTCTTGAGGGCCAGCTCCTGGGTCAGCCGTTTAACCTGATCAGTGAGCTGCGAGATCTTGACCGAGAAGTGGAGGTTGATAAAGACCACGAGCATCAGGCCGAAGAAGAAGACGGTATTGATGGGAAGTTCGATCCCCAGGAGACTGGTGATGGCGCGCAGAAGTCCCTGCCAGAGAGAGAGAACCAGGATAACAACCCCGATCAGCACCCACAACCAGGCGTACTCCTCCCGGAGTCTTCGCCGGCGCACCGTCTCGATGATGAATATTAACAGCCCCACCGCCATCCCCACCGCCAGCATCTTCTGTTTTAACAGCACGGTCGCACTCCTTTATGGATTTGGTTTGTCCCGGGAGAATCGCAGACTCGAGACAAAGGTGGAAAGTAGCATCTTGTAGATATAGTAGATCACGGTTCCGCCCTGATGAAGATTGTTCGACTGAGTGGCCCCAACCGTGACCGGGATCTCAGTAATCCGCAATCCCCGGAAATGAGACGAGATGATGACATCCGCGTCGGGAAAGTGCTGGGGATAGTAGCCGTGGGTGTAGATCTCCATCGCCCTCCGGTTCATTCCCCGGAAGCCGGAGGTGGGGTCGGTGATCCTTCGCCTGAGCGCGAATGAACAGATCAGGCTGAAGAGCTTCATCCCGATCTTTTTCATCCGGGGAAGCTGGTATGTGTACCTTCCCAGGAAACGGGAGCCGACGATCAGGTCGGCCTCATCTCGCCGGAGGGCGTTTAGGAAGAGGGAGATCTCCCGGGGCGAGTGCTGGCCGTCGCCGTCGAGATGGATAACGTAATCATAATCATGGCGGAGGGCATAAAGAAAGCCGGTCTGGCGGGCGGCGCCGTCGCCCAGGTTGAAGGCATGATTGACGACCCGGGCTCCGCCCCGGCGCGCTTCATCCGCCGCGCCGTCGCGGGAACCGTCGTCGATGACCAGGATGTCCATCTCCGGATAGAGATTCTTGACCTCCGCGACCAGGTTACGGATACTCCGGCTCTCGTTATAGACCGGGATCAGAACGAGCACCTTCTCTTTAGGTTTCTCTGTCATTAATTTATCTTTCCTGTTTACCTTCCTCGATGACGGAACGATATGCCCGCTCCATCCTTCGTCGGCATTCGTTCCGGTCGTATTGCCGGGCCACCCACTGCCTTCCGGCTTGCCCGATTCGGCGAGCCTCGTCAGGTGACGCGAGCAACTGGATGATCGCGCCCGCGAAATCAGCCGGCCGATCGGCGATCAGGATCTCAACATTATCCCGGGCTCCGACGCCGGCGTTGGCCTGCCGGCTGGCGACCACCGGACACCCGGCGCCCATGGCCTGGATGATTTTCACGATGATTCCCCCGGCGATCCGGAGCGGCACGGCCATAAGAGACGCGGAAAGGAAATATGGTTCGATCCGTTCCACCGGGCCGGTCACGATGAAACTTTCGGATGAGAGTTCGCGTATCTTCGCCGGGGGATTCGCGCCGACGATCAGGCACCGGGCCTCCGGGTATTCCTTTCGGACCAGGGGCATGATCTCCTTCTTCAGGCGAAAGACCGCGTCCCGGTTGCCAGGCCGGTGCATGGCCCCCACAAAGAGAATGGTCTTTGGCTCTCTTTTCTCTTCCGGTCCCAGGAAAATTTCCCGGTTGAGCAGGGGGGGCATGATATAAGTCCGGCAGCCGACGTCCCAGGACTCAACCAGCCCCTTGTCTTTGCGAGACATAACAAAGACGTTCCCGCTCCAGATCGCGTACCATTTCTCCCAGTACCGGCTCAGCTTCCACTCTCGATAATAATAGTACTTTCGCGGACCGGAAGCAATCCGAACCTGCTGCCGAAGAACGTCGCTCGCCACGTCCGGCATAACCAGAATCCGGGGAATCCCCGGCTTTATCAGCCGGGCGTACTGCCCCATGTGGAAGTGCTCAAACTGGACACAGTCGAAGGAGCCGTCCGCGATCATCTCCCGCAGGTGGTGGAGTAAACGTTTTGAATAGGTGGCCGCGACCGGGAAGGGCCGGGAGAGAAGTAGTAGTGTCCGCCGGAGGCGGTTCAGCATGGACCTCTCCGCCGGGACCGTTCTGATCTCCTCGAAGTACTCGGCGGCTGAGGGGAGCAGAGACCGTTCCTTCTCCCGGATGAAGGAGAGGAGGGAGAAGGTGTGGGACCCGGAGAGTTCCTTGACCCAGTGATAGATGTGCTGTCCATCCTCATGCCCTGCTCCCGCCGATGGTAGATTGGATGTGACCAGAAGAATTGCCACAATGAGGTGATGTCCAAAAGATTATTTGTTGCCAGAAGGGTGGTAAATTTAATAAAATAATAAAAAGAACAACGGTTGATTGCCCATGTTTTCCGATCGATACAGAGCATTAAAGATTGTTGGTATTCTGGCTGTACTTCTCCTCCTGGGCTGGTACGCGCACGTGGGGAGAGGTGTGGTGACGCTCGATCTATGCTTGAGCGACCCAGAGCGCTTTGACGGTACCGAGGTGCCTATCTATATGGAGGCCCGGGTGATCGAGGTCGATCCGGGCTGTCTCCGGGTCTCCCAGCCCGACGGTCCACTCAATCTTATTATTCCTCCCCGGTTCAGCGGGTTGGTGCCGCCCGGCGCGACGATGGAAGAGATAAAACCGGGGCAGTCACTGGCAGCTGTGGCTGTCTTTCGACGCCCCGGTTACCTGGAGTTAAAGAGGCTCCGGGTTGCTCCCCTCCGACAGGTAAAGATAATTATCTCCATCTTCCCGGCTGTCATCGTCCTGATCTTATTAATCGGATCGATACGCTGGGAGAAAGGGAGGTTGGTGATGAAAGAAGTGACTAAAGTGACTAAAGTTCGGAGTGACTAAAGTGACTAAAGTTGGGAGGTATTGGAATTGAATTTCCCCAACTTTAGATCACTTTAGTCACTTTAGTTCACTTGATTCTACTATGCCTGATTTAGTAACTCATGTTGCCGGTGCCTACCTGGTGAAGAGAGGCGTTAAGATTACCCGCTACGCGGCTCTCTTTTACCTGGGAGCGATGTTGCCGGACCTGGCATCCCGGCCGCTGCATATCATCTGGCCCCGGACCCTGCTGGCCTCCCAGGCTTTCCACAGCCCGGTCGGGGTCTTTCTGATCTGCTGGCTGGTCAGCCTCTTCTTCCGGGTTGACCAGAGAAAGAGAGTCTTTTTCCTGCTGATCGCGGGCAGCTTTCTCCACCTGGTGATGGACTCAGGTCAGAAGCAACTGGAAGGGGGGTACCTCTGGTTCTTCCCCTTCTCGATGAAGACCTGCAGCCTGGGCTTGTTCTGGCCGGAAGACTCGGTCCGGTTCCTTCCATATACGGCGATCGCCGTATTAATCGTCTATGGCTTCAGCAAGTGGAGAGAGGGGAGGGAGAAGTTGTAACTATTATGCTCATCTATGACTCCATTGTGGTAGGCGGCGGCCCGGCCGGGTCCACCGCCGCTCGGGCGATGTCCCGAGCGGGGCTCAAGGTTCTTCTCCTGGAGAAAGAGAAGATGCCCCGCCATAAGTGCTGCGCCGGTGGTGTCCCGAGAAAAGTGAACGAGCTCCTTGATTTTGATATCTCTCCCTGGTGTGAGTCCCCCGTACGGGAAGTGGTCTTCAGCTGGTTATCCCGGAAACCCCAATTTATGTCCGATCGTTCCCTGCTGGGCTGGGTGGTGAAGAGAGAATTATTTGATCATCTGCTGCTCCGCCGGGCTCGCGCGGCGGGTACGCGGGTGAAAGAAGGTTGTGAATTCATCGGCCTGGAAGAGGACGGGGATTTTGTTCGCGTCTCCACTGCCGGAGGAGAGGTTCGAGGCCGAACTCTAATCGGCGCTGACGGCGCTCGCAGCCGTGTTGCTCGCCTGCTGGGGCTGGCGCGGTATACGCAGTTCGGCTTTGCCCTGGAGACCCGGGTACGGGTCCCGGCGGCGGCTCTCGCGGAGAGGAGAGATCGCGTCTACTTTGATTTAGGAGGTGTTCCCGGAGGATACAGCTGGATCTTCCCCCTCCGGGATTGCCTGGACGTGGGGGTAGCCACCCGGCGGTCGTCTTTTCGGGGATTGAGAAAGTGCCTCCGGGATTGCCTGGCAAGAGAGGAGCTGAGCTCGGAGGGTTCTCACTCCATCATCCGGGGCGGTACCCTCGCTTTCCGGGTACTTCCCTTTGGATTGATGAAGGGGCATTCTCTCCTGACCGGTGACGCCGGAGGCATGACCGACCGGTTGACCGGGGAGGGGATCTATCCGGCGATCCGGAGCGGTCTCTGCGCCGCCCGGGCGGTGGAAGATTACCTGGACGGCCGCTCCGGCCTGTCAGCTTACCAAAAACTGATCAGGAAGGATCTGGGGGTGGATCTCCTTCTGGCTAACCTCTTGTCCCGGTTTGCGGGTGCCTTTCCCCGGCTTATATTTGATCTGGGCTGCAGCGATAAGGGGCGGATCAAGAAGGCGATGGGGGTAGTACAGGGTGAACTGGCCTACAGGGATCTTTTCTTTAAAAAAGACAGTTCCCGATCATGATCGGGAACTGTCTTTTTTAAAGAAGTCTGTCTGTCTATTCCTTCTTCTCAGGCTCTTCTTTCTTTTTTGGAGGAGCTTTTTTCGCCGGGGCTTTCTTCGGCGCGGGCTTCGGCTTGGGAGCTTTCCCGGGTTCCTCTTCTACTACTATCACTTCTTCCTTGGCACCAGGTTTTTCTTCCCCGGTCTCACCGGTCAGTCCCACATAGGATAACGTCCCGGCGACACTGAAGTTTGTCACAATGAAACCCATGATTGTCATCTGGATCAGCCACATAATGATCCCGTAGACGAACCCGGCCAGGTACTCGGTCCAGCGGAAGGCCTCCGGATTGGCAATCGGATTCAACCCCGCCACCGAAAACTGCCCGGTTGCGACCTTCATCTTGATCGCCAGATACGTACAACCGGGGACACGCTGGAGCCAATTGGGTGCGTGTTGGAGCCATCTGGGAATCAGGTTTTGAATATAGCCGAGCTTTTCCCCCATGATGACCCGGGAGACATTATTACTTGCTTCGATAGCCCAGATCAGGACAACAAAGGTGATGATAGCAACCACCAGGGCGATCAGGAACTGGCCCGCGAACTTGATAGTATTCTTCCGTAAGAAGTCAATCAGTTCACTGACCGGGCCTTCCTTCCCGAGAACAATAATGGTCGGCAGAACCATTGCCCCGAAGATCAGAATCAGGATTGTTGCTACCATGGCGATGCCGATCGGGAAGGTAATGATCGGGGAGAACATCCAGCCAAGTTCCCCGATAAAGGGGATCTTTCCGCAGAGATCGATGATTGCATGGAAGACGGCTAAACCGGCGAAGATACCGAAGATTTTAATCGGAGAAGTTATCACATTTTTCAACTTCGCGATGGCAGCCTCCAGCGCGTCGCGCGGGGAGACTTCCCCTTCGCCTTTCAAATCGGAGAGAGTGATCTTCGCCACCGCGGTCATGCCGAGGAGCACGATAAAATAGGCCACGACTATCCCAATGAACTTGATAATCGAAGCAAGCCAGGCGGCTTCTATCGCTCCCGGCGCGATCCACCGGGCGATCAAGAGGATAAAATAAGCGGCGATCACGGCCCCGGTCAGGAGACAGATCTTCCCCGGTTTCCAGGTGAGTTCCAACAATCTCTGGGTTAACACTGAGCCTTTCGCATCTTCAGGCATGCCTTACCTCCTTTATCTTTACGGTTAAGCTGTTGCTCGAAATTTATTGAAATCCCGAGACAGATACATTATAAATGTGTTATTCATACTCGGTCAAAGGCACGGAGTCAAGAAAAATTATCCAAAAACCTTCCGGTCGATCCGGTCTGTTAAATAAATGGTTGCCTAATTGAGGCAGGGAAGATAATAATACCGTCAAATCAAGCTCCGTGTAGGTGTGGCTTATGAATACAAAAATTAGTGATTCTAATGGGAAGACCGCTGTGATCACGCTGGGTTTGCCCAAGGGAAGTCTTCAGGAATCAACTTTCGATCTTTTTCGGAGAGCCGGGTTTACCATCTCGGTCAGTCCCCGGTCCTATTACCCGCGCCTGGACGATCCGGAGATCGATGCGGTCCTGATTCGGGCCCAGGAGATTTCGCGTTATGTGGAGAACGGAGCCATCGACGCCGGAATAACCGGGCTGGACTGGATTCGCGAAAGCGGCGCGGACGTTGTGGAGATTGCCAACTTGATCTATGCCAAGGCCGGTTTTCGCCCGGTCCGCTGGGTGCTGGCGGTTCCGGAAGATTCACCTTTTCAGTGTGTTGAGGATCTGCGCGGCAAGCGGATAGCAACGGAAGTGGTAAACGTTACCCGGGAGTTCTTTTCCGACCGCGGAGTTGAATGTGAGGTAGAGTTTTCCTGGGGTGCCACGGAGGTAAAACCTCCTCAACTGGTTGACGGGATTGTGGAGTTGACTGAGACCGGTTCTTCCCTGCGGGCCAACAAGCTGCGGATAGTGGAGACGGTACTGGAGAGTACCGCCCGTTTCATCGCCAATCGCGCGGTCTGGGAGAATCCGGTTCGGCGCCGGAAGCTTGAAAATATCGCCCTTCTCCTCCAGGGGGCCATCCTGGCCCAGGGAAAAGTCGGGATCAAGATGAATGTCCGTAAATCCGGGCTGGAGAAAGTCCTGTCAATTTTACCTTCACTCCATTCCCCCACCATCTCCGACCAGCTCGATAAAAACTGGGCGGCGATTGAGGTCATTATCGAGGAGAAGAGAGTAAGGGAATTGATCCCCGATCTTAAAGAGGCCGGCGCCCAAGGGATAATTGAATACCCGTTGAATAAGATAGTACTTTAACGCGATTTATTCATAAATCGGGTTAAAATTCTTAACTTATAAGGAGATTATATATGCCGTCCGGGCGAAAAAAACGGAAGTCCAAGATTGCCAAGCACAAGCGGAAAAAAAGACTGAGAAGGGATCGTCACAAGAAGAAAAAATGAAAATAAGACCGCTTTTTTTTAGCGGATTAATTGTATTCATTCTCTCCGGTTGCCTGATAAATTCAGTCCCTTCCAATGGTACCTCTATCCCGGAGCCGGAAGATAACGGCGACCGTCGGTCAGCCTATTTTCACTACTGCATGGCGGTCTATCACGAGTATCATCGAGAGAACGAGGCCGCGCTCAGTGAGTACCGGAAAGTACTGGAGTATGATCCATCCTCTTTCGAGGCCATTCTGAAGATCGGCTCCATCAAGCTCGGCCGGGACCAGGCCGAAGAGAGCATCGAGTGGTTTCTACGGGCCCGGGAACTCCAGCCGGATTCCTACCGCGCGGCTTTCCTCCTTGCCACGGCCTACTATAAAGTTGGCCGGGAAGACGAGGCTCTGGAAGAGTACCGGGAGGCAAGCCGAATCGCGCCTCAGGAGCATAGCCCCTATCTCCTGATGGCCAATATCTACACCCAGAAAGAGGATTATGACGCCGCGTTGGTCATCTACCGCCAAGCCGTCGAGCAGGATCCCGGACAGGCCGATATCTGGTTCCGGATGGGCTTGCTCCATACCAAGCAGGAGAATCTTCCGGCGGCGATCCAGATGTTCTTGAAGGCCCTGACGTTAGTTCCCGCTTCCCTGGAAGCCCGGCTGGCCCTGGCCCTGGCTTATGACCTCAATGAAGAGGATGAGAAAGCGATCGAAGAGTATGAGCGGGCCCGACGGCTTGTCCCCCTGAACAGCAATATCTATCGACGGCTGGGAACTCTCTATTTCACTACCTCACATCTGAAAGAAGCCATTGATACCTTCCAGCGTTTACTGGAATTGGAGCCGGATTCTCCCCATATCTATTTTATGCTGGGGACCGCCCATCTCAGCAACAAGAATTATCCCGCCGCCATCGCTGCCTATCAAAAGGAACTGGAGCAGGGTGCGTCAAGCGACCTGCTCCATTTTAACCTGGGGGCGGCCTATGAACGAAACGGCGATTTCGAGCAGGCGGTCCGTCAATTCGAACAGGTCATCGAGTTAAATCCCCGCAACGCCGAGGCCTATAACTATCTCGGATATATGTACGCCGAGAAGGGAATCAAGCTTGATGAGGCAATGGAATTGATCAAACGGGCCCTGGAATTCGAGCCGGACAACGGAGCTTTTATCGACAGCCTGGGTTGGGTCTACTACCAGAAAGGGATGGTGGATGAAGCGGTCGACCAACTTGAGAGGGCTACCTCCATCATCTCCGATGATCCCACCGGCCATGACCACCTCGGTGATGCCTATGCCGGCCGGGGGGAACTTATTCAAGCGGTCGAGCAGTGGAAGAAATCCCTCGCCCTTGATCCGGATGACGCGGAGGAGATCAGGAATAAGATTGAAGATGCCGAAACGAGGCTGAAGGAAGATGATTAAATTCCGAAATCCGCCCCTAACCCGGATTATTACTTTTGGTAATATCATATAGCTTTGGAAAATCGTTGGATAACATACACCTCTCCCTGTAAGTTCAATCTCTTCCTCGATGTCCTCGGCCGCCGGCCGGACGGGTTCCATGAAGTGGTGACCGTCATTGAGCCTCTTGCCCTCTATGACACTCTGGAGATTTTAGAAACTCCCGATGATATATCGGTGACCATCGATCATTCGGGGGTGCCGGATGGGCCGGATAATATTATTTATCAGGCGGTCCGGTTGATCCGGGAGGAGACGGGGATCGAAAAAGGGGTGGAGATCCGGGTCAAAAAGGTTGTACCGGTGGCGGGCGGCCTGGGCGGCGGGAGTGCTAACGCGGCTCTGACTCTCCGGATGCTGAATAAGCTCTGGGGCCTGAACCTCTCAAGGTCTACCCTCTTCCGCCTGGCCGAAAGGCTGGGCTCCGATGTTCCCTTCTTTCTCAACCCGACGACATCCCTCTGTCGGGGACGGGGAGAAGAGAGCACCCCGCTCCCGCTGGCGCCGCCTTTCTGGGTGGTTCTGATCAACCCGGCTTTCCCGATCTCAACTCATTGGGCCTACCGGCAGTTATCCCGCCCGTCGTCCCCCCGGACTCCTCACTCCAGCTTGGAAAAGATTCTCGACGCGTTGAAGAGGTCTGATCTGACCGCCCTGAGCAGTTCGCTCTACAACGTCTTTCAGGAAGTACTGGAACCGCGTCTTTCACCAATCCATGAGATCCTCGAGTTTTTTCGCCGAAGCGGAACGATCGGAACCGTACTATCCGGATCGGGCCCCACTGTGGTAGGTCTGGTAGAGAGGGAAGCGGAAGCCCGGGATCTGGCGGTTCAAGCTCGGGCCGTCTTCCCGGCGCATTATCTGATCCATACCGCTGGTAATTCGCTGTCTCGGAAATTTTATTTTATTGACTTACCGGAGATACTATATTAAGGTTCCGCGCAAACATGGTTGATTGGGGTTTGAGGGCTTTGTCAAATGAGGTCACACCGGAGTTTATTAAGTTTATCTCAAGAATAAGCTCAAGAACTCAATCTTAGTTGCTAAGATAAAATTGACGCCGCCGGCGTTAATTTTACTGCCCAGGAGGCTTCCGAGCATCGCGTAGTGAGCCGAACCTTCTCGCGCTCCGGTATCTTGCCCGGTGGTGTAATGGTAACACATCGGCTTTTGGAGCCGAGTTTCGAGGTTCGAGTCCTCGCCGGGCAGTCGCCATAATCGGATGTTAAGAATCCGGGATGAGAACTTCTCTCTGTCCTTGGTTCCGTTATGTCGGCCCCCCGCTTCATGCTCCTTCTGTCCCCCGAGGCTTTTTAACGTTCCTTGTTCGGTATTCTTAAACCGCAAAGTCACAGGAGCTTTGTTATGATCAATCATAAGCTGATGCTATTCACGGGAAACGCCAACCCTGAACTGGCGAAGAAGATCGCCCATTACCTTAAACTTGGTCTGGGCGACGCGAAGGTGGCCCGGTATCCGGAGGGAGAGGTTGCCGTAGAGATCGAGGAGCATGTGCGGGGGGCGGATGTCTTCTTGATTCAGGGAACCTCTCCCCCCCCGAATGAAAACCTGATGGAACTATTGATAATGATCGATGCCCTGCGCCGGGCCTCGGCGGCCCGGATTATCGCGGTCCTCCCTTTTTACGGCTACGGACGACAGGACCGCAAGAATCGCCCCGGAGTTCCGATCACGGCCAAGTTGGTAGCCAATCTGATCACCTCCGCCGGGGCGGACCGCTTGTTGACCATCGATCTCCACGCCGCGCAAATTCAAGGGTTCTTCGATATCCCGGTGGATCATCTCTACGCGGCGCCGGTATTGATTAAGTATTTGAAGCGGGTCTTTCCGCTTGCGAAACGGAGAAAAATGACGGTGGTCTCACCTGATGTGGGAGGGATCAAGATTGCCGATTATTTTGCCCAGGACTTTCGGTGCCCCCTGGCCATAGTCGACAAGAGAAGGATGGGGGACTCCCAGACTGAGGTCAGAAACGTTATCGGTGAAGTGGTGGGAAGGGACATCCTGATCGTGGATGATATGATCTCGACCGGCACCTCTCTGGTAACAGCAATCCAGGTCCTCCATGAGAAGGGAGCTCAGGAGATATCCGCCGTGGTCACCCATCCGGTCCTGCCGGGACGGGCGGTAGAGACTATTGATGGCTCCTCGCTGAAGACCCTCTGGGTCAGCGATTCCATCCCTCTGGGAGAAGAGGCCCGACGCTCGCCGAAGATCAAAGTCATCTCACTGGCCAACTTGCTGGGAGAAGCGATTAAACGGATTCACGCGGATACCCCCGTCAGTATTCTTTTCGAGTACTCGGAGGATCCGCCGAAGCCGAGGGCTGGTGGCTCGCTCAATTTAGGTTAAAGAAAAGGAGAAATAATATGGCACAGGTGGAATTAGCTGTTCAACTACGCCCCGAGATCGGCGGCCGGCGACCCCGGAGACTGCGCCGTCTGGGTCGAGTGCCGGCGGTACTTTATGGAGGTGGAGAGGAACCGGTAGTGCTGTCCCTGGATCAGACCTACCTGGAGAAAAAGATTGGGCCGTTACATGAGAACCAGATTGTATCCCTCCGGATTGAAGATAATGACAAGGCGCATAATAGTCCGGCGATCGTCAAGGATATTCAGGTTGACTGTATGACCGGGGCAATTCTTCATATAGATTTTCAGCAGATCGCACTGGATGAAAAGTTAACCGCGACGGTCCCGATAGTTGCCGTTGGGGAATCGATCGGGGTGTCCCGGGACGGAGGCATCCTGGAACATATTATACGTGAGATTGAGATCAGATGCTTGCCCGCCGATCTACCGGAGAAGATTGAAGTGGATGTCTCTTCTTTATGCATTGGTGATACTATCTATGTGGAAGATATTCCCTCTTCCCGGGGCTGGGAGGTTCTGACCGAACCGAAACAGAGTATCTTTACCGTCACCGCGCCCATTGTCGAGGAGGAGGTGGCGGAGGAAGCCGTTGAAGAGGAAGCGGTGGAAGGTGCTGAAGCCGCTCCGGCGGAGGCGGAAGCCGAAACGACCAAGTCCCCTGAATCTGAAGCCGGATAAGAAAAAAGAGGTAGCTTGAAAGTAATAGTAGGTCTTGGCAACCCGGGGGTCCGGTACCGGAAGACGCGGCATAACCTGGGATTCTGGATTCTGGATGCTCTGGCCGCGGAAGCGGGCATTTCCTGGAAGAGGAAGCGGAAGCTGATGGCCTGGTTGGGTCATGGAGAATGGAAGAACGAGCGCCTGATCATAGTCAAACCAACCACCTACGTGAATGCCAGCGGCCGAGCGGTCCGGGCGGTGATGGACTACTACGGAGTCCAGTTGAGAGATCTCCTGGTGGTGGTGGATGATGTCAATCTACGAGTGGGCATGATTCGGATCCGGCCTCGCGGCGGCTCCGGCGGCCATCATGGCCTGGAATCGGTGATCCGCTCACTTGGAACTACGGATTTTGCCCGGATTCGAGTTGGCATTGGAGGCGGAGAGTTGGATGATCTTACTGCGCATGTTCTTTCCCGGCTCTCCAGGGAAGAAGCAGCTTGGTATCAGCAGGTCGTCTCCGGGGTGATTGAAGCCATGGCCGGGATTATTCAGAACGGGATTGAAAAAGCGATGAATCAATATAATATTTAAAAACGAGGAGGCTAAAGATTGAATCACTATGAGATGATAAACATTGTCGACGTGCACTGGGAGGACGGTGATCTCTCTCAGGCCGAGAAGATGATCTCGGGTGAGATTGTCAAAGCAGGAGGAGAAGTGCTGGATATTGGCAGTATGGGGCGCCGCAAGCTTTCCTACGTTATCAGCGACCAGAGCGAAGGGCTTTACATCCTCTCCCACTTCTCTCATCCTCCCGAGGGGATCACTCCCTTGCGTGAGAACCTCAAGTTAAACTCCGCAATCATCCGGACCATGATTGTCCGGTATAAGGTGCGCCCGGAGATCGAACTCGGGACGGAGGAATTAGGAGAAGAAGAGATCGAAATAGCCGAGCCCGTGTTTTCGGCCGTTCCGGACGAGCACAGCTTCGACAGTAGCAACGGGGGCGACGGCGGAGGTGAAGACCGCCCGCCGGCTTCCAACAACAAGACCTCTCCGGGAGAGAATGGCGTGCACGGAGAGGTGAAGGAGGTATAAGATGGTCAGCATAAATACGGTTATCTTGGGAGGAAATCTTACCCGCGATCCCGAAGTGCGGTATACCCCTCAGGGGACGGCGGTGGCCAGGTTGGGCCTGGCGATCAACCAGGTTTATCGAACCAAAGACGGGGAGAAACGGGAGGACGTCTGTTTCGTTGATGTCGAGGTCTGGGCCCGTCAGGCGGAGACCTGCGGGGAGTATCTGAAGAAAGGCAGCTCGGTCCTGATTGAGGGCAGCTTGAAGCTGGATACCTGGACCGATCGAGAGTCGGGCCAGAAGAGGAGCAAGCATAAGATCCGGGCCCGCCGGGTTCAATTCTTATCGACCGGCGCCCCCGCCTCTTCCCGGGATAATATGGAAGACGTCGCGCCGCCGCCGGCGCCCTACGAGGTAAACTTCCCGCCGGAGACGAACAGTCCGCCGGAAGAAAAACCGGAAGGGGAGGGTGATTTACCTCCCTTTTAACCCGATGTATTCATAACAAAACCATGGAGGTATTCATGGCACGTACGATAATCAAGAAAAAGAGAAAGCGGGTGTTCTATGTCAAGAAGCCCTGCCGTTTCTGTGAGGGGAAGTTGCCCCGGATCGATTATAAGGACGTTAATAATCTTCGGCAGTTTGTTACTGACAGAGGGAAGATGCTCTCCCGGCGTATCACCGGTACCTGCGCGAAGCATCAGCGCCAACTAAGCCGGGCGATCAAGAAGGCGCGATACATCGCGCTGTTGCCGTATGTGTCGGAGTAAATTAGTCCCCCGACTGATTCAGTCGGGGGACTAATTAGATGAAGTCATTCAGTTTAAACTATAGCTCTCCGATGTCCTAATCAGGGAACAACTATAAAGGGGCTGTTGCCCAAAATCGACATCAACTCTGATCACGTGGATTTGGGCAACAGCCCCTGAAGTAACGACCTCGCGTTCTCCTTAGATTAAGGCTTCGGGGCGGAGACGGGGTAGATTACAGGAGCTAATTTATAAGATGAAGGTAATTCTCATAGAAGATCACATTAAGCTTGGTGAAGAAGGTACAATTGTCGATGTCGCCTCCGGGTATGCGCGAAATTTCCTCCTCCCGAAAAAACTCGCTTACCCGGCGACCGAGTACCATATTAAATTACTGGAGCAGGCCCGGGAGAAGAAGAGACGTCGGGAAGAAAAAAAGATTATGAAGGCCCGGGAGTTGGCCGGAAAGCTGGGAGACGCCTCTTGCACAATCACGGTTGCCGCTGGTGAAGGAGATACGCTATACGGATCCGTCACTACCGCAACTATTGCGGAAGCATTGAATCAGGAGGGCTTTGAGATCGATAAGCGGCAGATCCATCTTGAGGCCCCGATCAAGAAACTGGGGATCTATTCCATCACCGTCTCTCCGGCGCCGGATATTTCCGCCCAGGTGAAGATCTGGGTGGTAAAATAATAACTAATATTATGAACCAACAGTCCAATAACGGAGAGCAGAGATCGGCTCGGGCCCAA
>JAVCDH010000040.1 GCA_030765805.1 Candidatus Euphemobacter frigidus | reverse complement strand
AGCTTAAATTACTGTAAACCAGAAATCGAGACCCAATTATCTATGCCTGTTGTAGTGTAATTCGTTTTAAATTTGAGTCATTAATTCAGAAACGCGTCGGTTGATCCATGAGAAAAATCCATATAGATCATGATCGACCTGAAGAGAGTTTACAGTAAAAAATTTCTGGTCTTCTTCAGGTAAGCGCAATCCTGAAGAAGACCAGAACCCGATGTAGTCTTTCCAAATAGGTCCATATTCTTGAATAATCCCTGTAATATTTCTTTTGTAGTCTTCTCCCCAAGGTTTAGCAGTGTCAGTTTGAACCTTTATAATTGCGAGTAATTCATCATACCGATTTTTACACATCAAGCTTGCTCTAAGATTCACGCCAACGAAAAGCTCACTCGCTTTTACCCGCCGCATGGCGGGTAAAAGTCGAGTGGAGCGAATTGTTAGGGGCAGTCGTTGGAAAAGCCGATTCGCCTGGTTTTCGGTGGAAGTTTTGGATCCATGAGTTGCTTGATAGCCTCGATCAGAACCATGATCTGTTGGTCATGGTCTCCCAGCTTTCTCTCAAGCTGGGAAATTTTGCGAGCAATTTCCTTGTGTCCGGCAAGGACTTCACGAAGCTGAACAAATGCTCTAACCACGAAGACACTGACCTCGACGGCCTTCTGAGAGTTCAAGACGCTTGCCGCCATGATGGCGCCATGCTCGGTGAACGCCAAGGGGAGAGCTTTGGAAAACTTGAGCTTTTCGAGGTGGTCGCAATTTGCGATCACCTCTGCCTTCTCCTCCGAGGTGAGTTGGAACATGAAGTCGCCGGGGAAGCGTTTTAGGTTGCGTCTAACCTGTTCGTTTAGGCGCCGGGTTGGCACACCGTAAGCCTCTGCCAAATCAGCATCTATGATGACTTTCTCTCCCCGGATCAGCAATATACGCTGCTGAATCTTGCCTACCTTCACGATTGATTTGGAATTCGCCATTAAATCCTCCGAATAAATTCAGGAGGTGGTCGCAAATTGAGACCACCTTGAAAAAATCAGGGTCACACCCCAAATACTAAGTTTACGATAGATAGATTAATCTTCTTGGTCATTACTTTTTGGATCAGGCTTACCTGTTCCTTCTAATTAACTACTCCTTAACATCAAACTTAGTATTTGGGGTGTGACCCTGATGTTACTTGACCCTGATGTTACTTAAAATGTCAAGGGCGGCTGTTTATTTTGGCCCACCCAGTCGACCCCGCCTCCGCACTGCGGCAAGGGGTCGGCTTGAGTGTGTGGTTAGGAACTTAATGAAATTTAATTATTGCTTATTCTTCCTCAACCCAAATTTCTAATCCAGTTGGATCTTCTAATTTGGAAGGATCATAGCGGAATTTTTCGTTGCTCAAGTTAATTTCTTCAAATTCTTGTAGAGATCTTGTTTTAATTTTCTCTTCCATATAACTTTTGCAATATTGAAAGAGTAACTTTCTCCAATCAATACCCTCAATTCCAAAATCCCGCTCCCAGTCATTTCGTTTTGGTCCTGAAATGCTCACAATTATTCTATGGAACTTTGTCTTTTCCTCCTCAGCTTGGGTACCTATTAAGGATGAATCGACTACAGTAAACGGGAATAAAATCTTGATAGCATCAATATCGGGATTGGTTACATCTAAAGGGGTATGAAACTTTATTCTCTTTTTCATGATTCCTCCTTTTGTTATTTGGTTCCTATTGATTAAGCAGAAATTTTTCTATGATATTCAAAATCCCTTCGTTTATTGATCTCCGGCGGCATTATAAGGGTTAGAGTCGTTTCTCAGTAGTTCAATATAATTCGTGACCTTTGCAAGTAACTCTGTAGGTTTTATGATATCGATCTTCCCAAGTGCCATCTTTAATTCTTCCTTCTTCTTGTGAATCCGCCTGTCTGTGGTTACAAAATATCGTCCGGCGTACTTATGGCATTCAAAGATGTGTTGCGCGTCAGCCTTGATCTTCGCAACTTTTCCATTTCCTGCAAGAATGGATTCAATCTTGCGAAGTATATTTATTTCAGCGGGCGCGAGTGACAAGTCAGATGTCCAAATTAACTTGGAGGATTCTTGCTTTACCCATACTGGTGTGTTGGGATGACCTATTTCTTTTCCTGTAGAGTGTGCAATAATAAGAAACTTCTCACAGATAGTTTGGTTTATCTTCAGTAATTTTGTGGCAGCCTGTTCTTCCCCTGGAATATCAGAGTCAAAGGCACACGAATCCATAAAGATAATGGAAAACGGATAGGGGAGTGTCAATTTATTCATATTCTATACTATAACGTGAAGTTAAGCTGCCGGAAGGGGCCGACGGAAAATGTAGACTACCCGGAAAAACACCGTTGAAAAATAAAACGTCCGATAGCTGCACCAGCCCTTCCGGTCAGCTTGAGCGGTTTGTTATCTTTTGTTTTTCATATGGTTGAGTAGTACCGCCTCTTTCGATAGTACAATGAATTTATCTAAATGAGATTCATTGAATAGCCAGATTTCTTTCAAATTTTTTATTGATCTTTTCATCGGATAATCAGATTTAAAAAAGTGAACAGAGATAATTTTTTCCGAATTAATTTTAATACTATTCTTTTCTATGAAACTACTATTTGGGCAAATATACAAAGCCTGGTCTTTAACGTTGTCGATAGTGTTATGAATATCTATCATTGCGATTAATATATCAGCCTGTTTTTCATCGGCTTCTATAGTTTTCGGCTTCATAGGTTTTCCATTTCTTGAGCTTATCGCCTCTTCAAAAAGCCATGATTTCAAATCATTTTCATCTTGAGGAGAATATAAATAGGGTTCTTTTGATCTTGGATGCTCCGAACCATGCTGTTGGCCACTTTGTGCCTTTACCTCTATGAAATACTTTGAATTATTAAGACCAACCAATAGGTCCGGCGTAGGTATTTTATTGACAGGCACAATTTCAATTACTCTACCTGAAAGATAATTTTCAATAATATAAATTGAGGTTATTTCGGATTGTGCGGACCTAAATTTGCGCCACTTTGCCCATGCAGTACCAACATTCATAGTAATCGGGACCAAAAGAGATAGGCGATCAATTATGGATTCGTGATTACCATAACGACTTTGATTGAGGAGAAAATACTCTAAATGAGGCCAAAAACCATAAGCTGGATTATACAACTTATCAAAGATAAATGTATCCTTATATTGGGCTATACTTGACAGGAAATCAGAGATATGAGGGTAATCTGATAAAAATGATTCCATTTTCATATTTCAGAAAGATAACGGCGAGTTGGGCTGAGCCTTGCTCAGCTCAACTCGCCGTTGGCGCCGCCGGAGGCGGCGCCAACGCAAAGCTAAGCGGCCGGAAAGGGCCGACTAAAAAACCATGCTACCCCGGAAAAACGCCGGCGAAGTTAAAAACGTTCGATAGTTGCACAAGCCCTTCCGGTCTGCTTGAGCGACTTGATAGGCGATTTATATATGAAAGCGCATTTTCTCGATCAAAGATTCGTAGCTTATGACCTTAATACGGTTCTGTACCCTGCAAGTTTCTCGCGTTTGGTTATAGGCCTGACTGCCCTGTTTAGACTGATAAAGTTCCCTGCGACCTACAACAACTGTTCCATGTGCATGGCAATTCAATCCAAATAGACCTAACCCGCTATTGGATTTAGGACGTTCAACCATATTATTATTTTGTGTTAGCCAAGTTCGCCAATTTTGTATCTGATTAACACCTTTTCTTGCAGCATCGCTGAAATGGCCATCTTGCTTAAACGGAATAAATTGTGGGGCTTCCAACTCGATTAAGTCCCAAAATATGCCAGCTGAATTCCCATTTCCAATTACCCAATCAGCTATGTATTTTCCGCCAAAACTCTGTTCGTAAAATACATAGGTACCATGCCCATGAGGATAAAGACCATCGAATAGATATGGTCTTTTTTTTAGAAATTGTTGAATGTCAGTTTCTTTCCATCCATCTATTAAACCTTGTTCGAGAGCATCTATTTCACTTCCTATCAACTCATAGTCAAAGGGTGACTTACAGATGTTCTTATCTTCATTCTCTTCGCGAAACCAGGATGGTATTCCTAAACTAATCATATAGATCTCCAATGCTTTTTATCGCCGTTGCCGCCGCCGGAGGCGGCGGCAACGTAGAGCTAAGCGGCCGGAAGGGGCCGACTAAAAAACTATACTACTCGGTAAATCTCCGGCTAAAAATATAACTTTTGACAATTGCACCAGCCCTTCCGGTCAGCTTGAGCGAGTGGTTCGGCTCTGCTCTGGCAGAGGCTCAAGTTCATTTGCAATCTCTTCGAAATCCTCAATGTTTTTTCTGTAGTCTCCAAGTACACCGCATAGATTGTCATATATTGAATCGAACAACTCCCAAATTTGCTCAAAGAGTTGCTTGCATCTCTGCGTTTGCTTGGAGATTGATGCTACCGATGATTTCAAGGTGATCTTGTGCACCATGTTGACACGAATTTGGTTTAGTTGTTTGCATTTTTTAATGAACTCTGCGGATTCGTCGAGTTGCACAGTTTTCTCGTATTCCCAAAGCAACTCTCCAAATGTCATCTTTTTCTTAATTTTTTTATCCTCTATCTGTTGAGGGAATAAAGCACACTGCACGTAAAAGTGTGATGTCTTGACCAGAACTCTCAGAAATTCTTCGCACAACTGATGGTAAATCAACAGAGCAGCAAGATATCCCTCCACAGTTCCTTTTGCAAATGAGGCATCTGCAAGTTCGTTGAGTTCTTTTAGAAAATCTGACCGAGCAAAATGCGGCAACTTATTATGATCACGCAGGACTTCGATAAATTCTCTTCTTGATTTCATTTTATGAGCCGAACCATTGATTGAGCAGAATTTTTTCTATGATATTAGAAATATTCCCTATAAAATCCAATATACATAGAATAAATTCTATGATATCAGGTTATCGACTGATATAGATACAGAACCGGGAGACAAACCTCTTGAATAACGGGGCAAGTTTATCAGGAAATCCTCCGCAAAAAAAGAAAAAACTGTTCGAAAAAGCAAGGGAGGTGCTGGGATGAAGACCGAGGTGAGAGAAATTAAGATCTCGGAGATCGTGGGCAGTCTTTGCCGGATGCGGTTGGAGAAGGACTACGAGAAAGAGGAGCTGATGGCCTCGATCAAGCGGCGCGGGGTGATGAACCCGATCAAGATCAAGAAGACGAAGAAAGGGTATTTGCTCTTCGCCGGCCACCGGCGTCTTGACTCCAGCCGGGGACTGGGACTAGAGACCATTCCGGCGGAGATCTGGGAGGAGATCAGTGACGAAGAGGCGGTCCTGAGGGGGTTCGTCGACAACATAAACCGCAAGGATTTTACCCAGCTTGAAGAAGGTTACGCCTACGCGAAGTTGACGGACGATTTCCAGCACAGCGTGGAAGAACTGATGAAGTCCTGCGGGAAGTCCCGGAGCCGGATCTATACTCTGCTTACACTGGTCCGTAACCTGACACCGGCGATGAAAGAGGCGATCATAGCGGGGAAGATGACCGCCGGCCACGGGGAGTGGCTCCTGCGGATTGAAGACCCAAGATTGAGGGCCTGGTCATTCCGCAAGGTACTGGATGGGAAGCTGACCCTCACTGATTTAAAGTACCAGGTATATCGCCAGAAGCCGGACTCGGAGAAGAGTTATGACGAACTCCAGCTCGACGTGATAGAGGACATCTGCGAGAAGGACCCCGGCATCAAATCGCTCTGGAAGAAGTCGGTCCGTGTCAGCCGGAGCCTGAGAGGGATCAAGTTCACGATAGAGGTGGACAGCCTCAAGGATCTCAAGCAGAAGTTCTACATCGTGCTCAAGGCGATGGAAGAAGAGCCGACCTGATCACCGGCTATATTTCGCCGTGAAAGAGCTTGACAGAAGCTCCAGTCCTGCCGCAGGACAATAGCTTTACATATTCTGTCGTTTATCAAGCAAGTTGTTCAGGAAACTGAAGAAAAAAGCCCAACTATGTAGTGGAAAAACAGTGTGTCACCGGCGTATAAACAAGAAATATATGTTTAATTAGTGTCTGAACGAAAACCCTGAAATCCAGGTCATTGCGAGGAGGAACGACGAAGCAATCTGTTTAGTTTGTGAGGAGATTGCTTCGGCCTGCGGCCTCGCAATGACTTGGAGCACTGAGGAGATTGCTTCGGCCTGCGGCCTCGCAATGACTTGGAGCACTGAGGAGATTGCTTCGGCCTGCGGCCTCGCAATGACTTGGAGCACTGAGGAGATTGCTTCGGCCTGCGGCCTCGCAATGACTTGGAGCACTGAGGAGATTGCTTTTCCCGCCTCCGGCGGGATCGCAATGACAGAATAATGACAGCCATGAACTACGATCGAAGAATTGAGGGGATTTTAGATGAGCTGGGCGTCTCCCCCGGTGATACCGACGCTTTAGCCGGTGACGCTTCCGCCCGGCGTTTCTTTCGGGTCCACTTTTCCCGGAAGAACGGCGGGAAGACTGTTGTTCTGGTTGTCTTTCCGGACGAAGGCGGTGAAGAGGAGGTTGCCCGCTACGGACAGATGGCGGAGGAGTTGGGAGGCGCCGGGCTGCCGGTCCCGAAAGTTGAACGGAATAACCCGCAAGAAGGATACATGATTATCGAGGACTGCGGCGACGAACTCCTCCAGCACGCCATCCGGGAGAGCGATCCGCTCCCCCTCTACCAGCAGGCGATCGATTTGATTGTCCGGATGCAGGAGCGAGTCTCCCCGGAAACCGCGGAGATCAATCCACCGTTCGACGAGGAGAAATTTACCTGGGAGTTGGACTTCTTTCTGACTCATACACTGGAAGGTTACTACGGAGCAGAGATCGGCGCGAGCGCCCGCGCGGCGTTCCAAGATTTTTTCCGCGCTATCTGCCGGGAAGTTTTATCTCAGCCCCGGACCTTCTGCCACCGCGACTACCACAGCCGCAACCTCCTGCTGGAGGATGGAAAGCTGCGGATAGTCGATTTCCAGGATGGAAGGCTGGGGCCCTATACCTATGACCTGGTCTCGCTTCTGGAAGATCCTTACGCGGGGCTTGAGGACGAGCTCCGCGAGCAGCTCCGGGCGTATTATTACGTGATTCGGCCGCGAGCTTTAAAGGCGATTTTTTCGGATGATTTTAAACGGGATTATGATATGATGTCCCTTCAGCGTCTCTTGAAAGCGGCCGGTACCTTCGGCTATATGTTCATGGAGAAGGGAAAGAGATGGTACGTTGAGTATCTCCCGGCCGTCTTCCAGGCGGTAAACGAGATTCTATCGAACTATCCGGAACTCGAAGGCCTGGAAGAACTTCTTAAGAAGTATGTGAGTGTTAATCCGGGGCAGAACTGAAGTTCCGCGCTACGGATTTACGTCGAAGGAGCCTAAAAAATTTTGAAGGCAATGATCTTGACTGCGGGGGAGGGGACGCGATTGGCTCCCCTTACCGATGATTGGCCCAAAACCCTCTTCCCGGTCGGAGACCGCCCGGTCATTGCTTATCTCTTCGATCTCCTCAAACAATACGGCATCAAGGAGATTGTTCTTAACCTCCACCACCTCGGCGACCTGATCCGGGAGAACCTGGGGGACGGGAGCCGCTACTCAGTTCGGATCAGTTATTCGCCGGAAGAAGAACTGCTGGGTACCGGGGGCGGAGTCCGGCAGGCGAGCCGGTTCTGGGGGGAAGAGGATATCCTGGTCATCAACGGCGACAACCTTCTTGAACTGAATATCGAGAGACTTATCCTCTATCATCAGGCCTCTTCCGCCGCCGTTACCATGGCCCTCAAGCCGATGGGAGCCCATTCCGATTACACGCCGATCTACCTGGATCAGGATTCTAATGTCGTGGCGATCGAAGGGAAGAAGCGGTCCACTCCCGGCTACGCTTTTATCGGAGCACAGGTTATTACCCCGGCTTTTCTGAAGCAACTTCCCCGCGCCGGGCCTGCCTGCCTGATCAAGGATGGCTACCGGAAACTTCTCCGTTCCCGGAAAGATCCGGGCCAGATCAAGGGGTTTATCACTACCGGCTACTGGCGGGAGATCAGCACTTTCCAACGGTACCGGGATGCCAATAGAGACTTTCTCGGAGGCCGGTCGCCGTTTTACTTTTACCGGTGGCGGGAAGAGTTTACCCGCCGGGGGCTCCATGTAGGTAAAGACTGCCGGATTGGTCCCCGGACTAACTTTCGCGCCCCGGTCTATCTCGGAGACGGATGTGAAGTCGGCGCCGGTACTACTCTGGGATCCATGCTCCTGGTTGGGGCCCGGTCTTCAATCGGCGAGGCTTGCGGCCTCCAGGATGTCATCATCTGGCCAGACAGCAAGATCAGGAAGGGAAGTCATCTGAAAGAGGTTATTGTAACGCCGTTCGGGAAGATAAAGACCGGTTAAATTAGAAATACTATGGTTGGAAGAGAGCGTTGGAACAGTCGGTCTGCCTTTGTGATGGCGGCGATCGGAAGCGCCGTCGGACTGGGGAATATCTGGCGTTTCCCGGTCACCTGCTATAAGTACGGCGGAGGAGCCTTCTTCATCCCATACTTTATCGCGCTCTTGACCGCCGGCATCCCCTTGATGATCCTGGAGTACGGGATCGGGCAGATGATGCAGGGATCCGCTCCCCGGGCCCTCTCCCGGATAAATAAGCACACCGAGTGGGTGGGGTGGTTCTCCCTCCTGATCGGCCTGGTGATCTCCATCTATTACGCCATTATTATGGCGTACGCGGTTGAGTATCTGGTTTACGCAGTGAAGGGTTTCTTCGACGGGGGACAGATGCCCTGGTCGATGGCCTCGGAGGGCTTTACCGGGACCAGTGAAGTGACCTTCTTTACCGAGACGATCCGGAAGCACAGCTCAAAGGCCTCCGAGATGTGGCAGTTGGTCTGGCCGCTTATCGGGGGGTTGGTGGTAACCTGGGGAGCGGTCTATCTTATCCTCTGCCGGGGGGTGCGGCGAGTGGGGCGGGTGGTCATGTGGACGGTGCCGCTGCCGGTGGTGGTTCTGGGAATCCTGGCGGTCCGGGGACTGACGCTCCCCGGCGCCTCCGCGGGGATCATCTATTACCTGACCCCAAATTTTGCAGCGCTGAAGGACCCCGCTACCTGGCTGGCCGCCTACGGGCAGATCTTCTTCTCCCTTACCCTTGGCTTCGGGGTGATGATCGCCTACGCTAGTTACATGCCCCGTGACAGCGACATCACCAACAACGCCTTCATCACCTGTTTCGCCAACTGCGCGACCAGTTTCCTGGCCGGGTTCGTAGTCTTCAGCGTCCTGGGTTTTCTCGCCTACCAGAAAGGCGGGGTGGAGGTGAGCAAAGTCATCGCCGCCGGCCCGGGGCTGGTCTTTATCACCTACCCGACCGCCGTAACGCAGATGGGCCAGTTCGGATGGCTCTGGCCGCCGTTGGTCGGGGTTCTCTTCTTTGTCATGCTGCTCTTTTTAGGGATCGACTCGCTCTTCTCCCTGATCGAGGGGATCACCACCGGCCTGCGCGACCGCTACGCCTTCCTGAGCCAGAAGTTCCTCACCGCCGCGGTCAGCGGTCTATGCCTGGTGGTAGGGATCGTTTTCTTTGCCTCCCGGGCGGGGATCCACTGGCTGGATATCTTCGACCACTGGGCCAACGATTATGGCCTGGTCATCGTGGGGCTCCTGCAGTGCGTCATCGTCGGTTACTTCTTCAAGACCGACACCCTGCGGGACTATATCAACCGGGTCTCGGAGATCAAGCTCTGGGGATGGTGGGAGCTCTGTATTCGGATCATCACACCCCTGGTGCTGGGCTACTTGATCTTCTCCAACTTCATCAACGAGATGACCCGGGGGACTCTTTACGGAGCGAGCGGGACTGATTTCGACCGCTACCTCTGGGTGGCTCCGGTAACCTTTATCATTCTCTTTATCATCGCTTTAAGCCTGGCCCGTCTCTGGAAATTCCTGGTCTTGATCGGAGGAGGAGTGGTGGTATTTTTTATTACCTGGCTGATCCTTCCCGGTTCAGCCCCCCTGTCCACCTCAATCTTCTGTAGTTTGGCGGCGTCGGTTCTCTTTGGCGGCCTCGCCTTTTGCATAACCATCGCCCGCCGCGGGAAGGAGAGCAGAGGTTAGTTTTTGCCCAGAATTGTTCGGGGGCGGTCCCGGAGCGGCACCCGGGGGATCGCGCGCCACTGCTCGGTGATGGTCAGGCCGTCGGGGAGGAGGGGGGTATAGCCGATCCCCCGGAGGTTGACCAGGTGGGTCTGGTCGTTCCGGAATTTTAGGTCCATGCTGACATCACCCAGGGGGCTCCCCCCGCGCCCTATGAGCGCGATCCGCACGTTATGCTTCCCTTCCGGGGGGTAGAGACGGAGGGCCTGAATATTCCGGGGCAGAAGCAGCCAGCTTCGCAGGTCGGCGTGCTCGGACAAGACATTATAGAGGCTCATCGCCAGCTCTCCCCAACCACCCCCCTCCTTGCTGGCCGCCCGGAGAGCCACTCCCTTAACTACCGCGCGGACGATCTGACGGACGATCAAGACCGGGATCTGATCGATCAGGTTTCTGATCTGCTTGGCCTCAATGTTGCTCAGCATCCGGGTTCTCCCGGCTTCCCGGCCGTCGATATAGACCACCGCCCACTCCAGTTTAGTGGGCACGGCCTGATAGACGGGGAAGGCAACAGCCATCAACCCCCGTCCCGTCGGGATTGGAATAAATATCTCTTTCTTGACCGGGGAGAGTCCGCACTGGAAGAAGAGGATAAGGTCTCCACTGTCGGTAAGGTCGAGATTGATTGACGACGCCCGGATGTCATCGGCGCCCAGCGAGACGGCGTCGGTCCGGGCGCTCTCAAAAGAAGGGACCTGGGCGATCACTCGCCGGCAGTCGATCAGGGCCTCCGAATAACTTCCCTCCAGGTCGTAATGGAGAGCGGAGAGATAGGAGCCGAAAGCGGAGAGATAGAGATTGGTGACGCTCTCCGCCAGGGCTTGGGCGGGCCCGTAAGCTTGGAGGAGCTTACCGGTAATATCCGAGAGCTGGCTTTTTTCTATCTGCTGTTCATGGGCCGCCATCCTCGCGTCGCCGATCGCCCGCTCGTGCTCTTTCAATTCGATCTTTCGCCGTTCGTCGAGCCGCCGGATCTCGACCCCGGCCCCTTCCAGGTCGCCCAGCATCAGGTAGTTGAGGGCCTTAAAAATGTGAACCAGCATCTTCTCGAAGCCGTATCCTTTATACGCGAGCGTGGTCTCGTTGACCAGAGCGGCCCCAATCTCCGAGCTCATGTCCCGGATGCTGACACCGGGTCGGTTCTCGTAGTCCCGGATAACATCATAGGCGGTTTCGAAGTCCCGGTTGCTCCCCTCAAAGTCGCCCATGTTCTGCTTGATGGTGGCCCGCTCGAGCAGGAAGAGGAGTTGATCTCCTCCTCCTTCGCAGTCATCGGGGTCGATGGCGGCCAGCGCCTTTTCATAGTCTCCGCGAACGAAGTCGTGCTTAATCCGCGCCATCCGGTGCGGATAACTGGCACAGCCGGCCAGGAGGAGGATGAGGGGAGATACGAGGAGAATGAATTTAATTGTTTGAGAATTTCTTCTCATTATTGGTAAGCGGTGAGCGGTAAATGGTGAGCAGTAAGCGGTTGGCTGATAATGATGTCGCTAACTGCTTACCGCTAACTGCTTACCTGATGCATTTCTTCCCGCAAAGGAGGAAATGCCTTAAAACCAGTAATCGAGATGGATCGCCCCGCCGACGCTCTCGGAATAATTCAGTTCGAGGGTCGCGATCAGGTTTCGCGCCAGCTGGAGCTCAACACCCGCGTTGATGGCCGGCTTGATCTTATCCAGGTCATCATTATCGATCAGACTGGAAGAAGGATCGAGTTTAGTACCCAAGATGCCGCCTCGCAGGAAGGCTTTGAAGTCCTGGTTGATGACGCCCCGGATGACGATCTGACCCATGTAACGGTAGTGCTTGATATCGGTCTTCTCGGCAGTGTCCTTGATCTTAACGCTGGAGTAATCGGCGAAGTGAACGCTGCCGTAGATGCCGAGATCAAATGGGCCGTATCCGTATTGATAACGCATCAACCAGAAGGTTCCCCCCAGTCCGAACGCCCCGGTAGTCTTGTCGTCAAAAGGCTCGAAGGACATCCCCTCTCCGCCGCCTTCAAGAAAAAGTTCCACCCAGCGTTCATCCCGGAATCCGAGACGGGCGCCATAGTAGGTGAAGGAGATATCATCGTTGTTGATCTGGTTCTCGACCCGATACTCGAAGAAACCGCCCAGTGAGAATCCGGGGGTGACCTGGGCCGCCCCGGTGCCGGCTATGACCAGGGATAGAACCCCGGCGCCCAATATTATTGAGAACATGTTCTTTTTCATAATCAATAACCGAATCTTGGATCGGTCTTCAGCTTGCTGATCTCTTTCTCATCCGACCATTCCAGGATTCCGGTCCTCAGGTTCTTCAGGTTCATGGTGAATTTATAGTAGACTGCCTTCTTCTTGTTCCAGAACTCCTCCTTCTTCTGGCTGATCTCGGAGAGGTTGGCGGTAAGGATGAACTCGGCCCCCTCCTGGGTCCCGAACTGGGCCGCCTGGCTCTGCTTGGTCAGGCCCTGCTCCTGCTGTCTCTTGATCTCCGAGATGGTCTGCCCGTCGGTGCTCTTGTCCAGGAACCGGAACTTGCCCGAACGGATCAGCTTGGTCCGGATCGAATCGGTGACGGACTCGGTGTCGATATGCTGGGTGGTCTTGTTCTTGACCTTCTCCACCACGATAACCGGGCGCCGCTCGTTGGTGATCTGGACGATCGGCGGGAAAATAAGGAGGGAGGTTGTCATCTTGGCGGCGATCTGCTGGAGATCGGTCGCTCCGAAGTCGGTGTCGTAGACCGGCACGTCACCGGCGTCGCCGTAATCGTAAGTAGTGCTGCACCCGGCGAGGGCGGCCAGTGCCGCGATCGCCAGGAGGAGTGGAAAGCCTGTTTTTATTTTTTGCATCAATTGCCTCCTTCTCAATTATCTGGTTCTGATGTTGATCTTGAACTTTCTGGCCGCGGGATTCGGGGAGACTCCCTGGATGGTCTTGGATTCATTCCCGTACATAATGAAAGGAATCCAGGTATACGCTTCCGGGTCCAGCGCGATCCCGTCACCGTCGAACCAGGAGAACTGGTACTGATATTCTTCGGTATCGGAATATTTGGAGACCAGCGCGATATTGGCCATCAGCAGGTCACCGACGAATTTGCTGGTCAGCTCGACGATCTGAAGCCCGCGGGCGACCTTGGGGTTGTTGATGACCACATATTCGCTGTACTGGACATTCCCCTCCGCGTCCTTCATCGCCGCGGATGATCCCTCGATGCCGGCGGTGGAGGAGCAGCCGGCGAGGGTGAGGATTACCGGGAGCACGAGCAGTGCCGCCGCCCACCAAGTTGTTGCCTTCTTCATATCCGTCCTCCTTTAAAAATTTTACCAGGTTAATGGTTTCTCGCTTGAGCCGGGGGTCTCGGGACTGGACTTGAGGGGAGCCACTTCCGTCCCCGCCTTTTCCTTGCCGCCGGACCAGGTGGTCGTCTCCAGCATCTTTGGGGCTGCGGTACGCCCGGCAGCTTTTACGATGCACCCTTTTGCTATCCCCATATTTTCTCCGGTAACCTCCGCGAAGCTCTTCTTCGTGTCCCCGCGCCGGACCGTGGCCTCTCCAACAATAATCTCGTTTCGGAAGGTCTCGCCGGTATCGTCATCGATAATTTCCTGGACCGCGAAGATCTCAACCCGGACTCCGGGCTGGAAGCCGGCTTCTGTTCCCCGGTTGATCATGATCTGATTGCCCGTCATCGTCAGAACTTTGGCCGGACGGAGCAGGGCGATAACTTCCCGGCTTAACCGGGAAGCCATCTTCCGGGCCAGGGTGACCAGAACCTGATCACTTCCCTGGGCCTTCCCCACTCCCGCCATCTTAATTATCTCTACCTCGTTCAACTGGACGCTGGGAACGTCGGGGAGAAGTTCTCCGGTAGTGGTATCCACAATCTGGACCTGGACGGAGAGATAGAATTTCCGGGTCTGGGACTCCCGCCCGACGGTATAGACATCGGTGTCGGTCCGGAGCTGGAATCCATCGATCTGCGGCAGGAAAGCGTACCGGGCGCCGCTCATCTTCAAGGTCTGGGCGGCGTTTTTGTCATTGGGATCGACCGAGACGGCCGCGAAGGCCTGTTCCAGCTGGATATCTTTAATTCTTTTTCGGTTCACCAGCTGGAATACCCGGGTGGCGCTCACCGCGTTGATGAATTGGCTATCCAGGGACTGGGCCACCCGGTTCAGTTCGAGTTCGGTTCCTTCCCGGACCGCCAGTTGCCGCACCGACGACTGTACCTTCATCGCCCCGATGAACAAAGTGTCTTTTTTCCCCTGCGTTAACTGCCCACAGACAAGGGATGGGAGAAGCAACATTACGGTTGCCGCGGCCCACCCCACTCGCCTTCCGGTTGCAATGGTCTTCATTATTCTCCCTCCTCTTCAACGATAATCCGCGGGGTGTTATCTCCCACGGAGAGGCGTTCAACTTTTGAAGTGTCGATCTTGACGTAACTCGCTTCCAGTTTCTTCTTCTCGCCCTCGGCGAGCAGCCGCTTGGCATAGACTTCCGCGGCGCTCTGTTCCCGGGCGATCGCCATCGCCGTCTTGAATCCTTCCAGATCCTTGAATCGTTCGATGCCCGCGTCTGATAGTTCAAGGGTGACATTCAATTTTTGATTGGCATGGATATTGACCGGCCTCTCCCAGGTCTTGAACCACTGCTTGGTAATCCGCATCATGTGTATTCCGGGACGCGCTGCCAGCTCAACCGGTTCCAATCCGGCCGAGCCGATCGCGGCGCCGTCCAGTTCCACTGTGGCGGCATCGATACCATTGGTGACAATGGTAAAAGGGACCTCCCCGGGAAGCCTTGCTTTTGCCGTTCGGATCTCTTCCATCCGTCCCCCGATATCATCGGCCAATTTAGCCGCCGTGGCTTCAAGGAGGTTGTTAACGATATCCGAAGTTTCGATCTCCAGGTTCTCCGTCTGGGGAATCCGCTCGGTGGCCTTGACGACCTTTCCATAGACACTCCCGCCCTGGCCCGCTTCCAGTACCTTGAGAGCTACCCTGAGCGTGTAATCGGTCACCTCGTTGTCTACTCCGTAGATGGTTCCTTCTCCTTTGAACTTTTTAGTGGTATGGCCGAACGAATTGATGGCCGCGACAATCAAGTAGTCGGCTCCGATCATCTGGGCCAGCCGGAGGGCGGAGGCATCTTTAAAGGCGTCTTCGACACTGAAATTGATCTCCCCGCCGGTCAAAGCCTCGATCGTCTTCTTCGTCTCGGCGTTCAGGTCACGGGCTTCCCGAAATTTCTCCGCCACGTCCTGCTTGTCGATGATCGAGAAACCTTTTTCGGTCAGGCGGGTGGTGATCATATCGTTCAGGACGTCGATCTTGTCCTGGTAGACCTCCCCGGCCCGGTTCTGTACGAAGATGGCCGCCCTCATGCTTGTTTGGTCGGCCGTTTCCCCCTCGTTCGCTTCCAGCGGTGAAAACGACAGGGCCGCGGAACAGAGAACAAAGATCGCCGGCAATGAGATCTTCCATATCTTTTTCATTATCAACTCCTGATTTTAGTTGCGAAGAACGTCTTTAAAAATACTATTATGAAGCGGCTGTGAAGTAAAGTATTTATTTTTCACTTCTATTCGACGGGAGATTAGTGTTTTTATTCAACTCAAGCGGTGATATTCATCCAGCTGTCGCCCCGAAATTTCCAGACCATAACCAGGGCATAGAGGACCATCCCGAACCCGATACTGGCCCAGGCGCCCACCAATCCCCAGCCCAACACAATGGTCAGCAGGTAGGCCAGGGGCAACAGGAATAACCATTGAATGACGAAATCCGCTCTCATTACCCAGGGGGTCGCCCCGGCTCCTTCCAGACATTGGGCGAGAACGATCCCGATCGCGTCGAAGATCTGCACGGCCCCCAGGATGATCAGGGGTGCGAATCCTACACTGATTACCGCGAGATCCGGAGTAAAAATTGTCAGAATGGGCCGCGCGAAGATGATGAAGCAAATCCCCGACAATCCCATGAAGAGCATCCCGAAGCGGACCGAAGCCCAGCCGTATTGACGGGCGGCCTGGAACTTGTGGCCTCCCAGGGACTGCCCGATCAGGGTGGCCCCGGCGACCCCGATCCCCATCCCCGGCATAAAGGAGAAGGAGAGGATAGCCAGGAGAATGTTGCTGGCCGCGAGTTCCTTCACCCCGATCATTCCGATGATCTTCAAGAACAAGAGGAAGGAGGTAAAGATGAAGAACATTCGGGCGCCCTTGGGGAGCGAGAAGAGCACGATCTTCTTGAGGATCCCGGTATGGATGTGATCCAGCCGGAAGAATGGGTATTGGCGGAGTATCTCGTCTCTCAGGGCGCAGATCAATATGTAGACCGAACCCACCACTACGCTCAAGGTAGTAGCCAGGGCGGCCCCGGAGACCTCCATCCGGGGGAATCCCCATTTTCCGAAGATGAGAAGATAGTTGAGAAGGACATTCAAGCTTACTACCAGAATCATGTATTCCATCCGAATCCGGGTCTTCCCCACACCATCGAAGTACCCCCGGAAGGAGGTGAAGACCAGGAAGAAGAAGAGTCCGAGAAAGCGAAGCCGCACATAGTCGCTGGTCATGGCCCGGACTTCCGGATCCTTGACCAGGAAATGAATGAAAGGTAGCGCCTCGAATACCCCCAGTGAGGTCAGGAGCAGACCCAGGGGAACAGTCAGGACCAGCGAGTTGAGGAGAATGCGGCTGGCCGCCTCCCGCTTTTTCTCCCCCCAACGCCGGGAGACGATGATCTGGGTCCCGGTTCCCAGCGACTCGAAGGTGAGGGCTACCACCAGGAAGGTCATCGATCCAAGCCCGACAGCGGCCAGGGCACCGGCCCCCAGCCGGCCGACCATGGCCGCGTCCACCACATTGAGCAGGACCTGTGACATCATCCCGAGCATGACCGGGAAGGCCAGCTTGAAGACGCGCCCGGGGATAAAATTATGAAGGAGGTTTCTGGTTGGCCTGGTCATAAGGCTCTCATTAAATCAAGCTCCACCGCCTGAATGCAATAGTAAATTTGCAATTTATATTTATCTATATCACATGTTTAAGTATAGTACGTGTGCCATGAGTACGATTTACAGCAGTATTCTGAATTTGATCACCGGTGCCGCCCCTCCGGCCTCAACCGATCTGATCATGACGGCCTTCAGCGACTTCACCATCATCCTGGTCGCGGCTCTGATCGCGGCACGGCTTGCGTCATTGCTTAAGATACCGGATGTTATCCTCTTTTTAGTGGCCGGTGTCATTATAGGTCCGATGGTCCCTTTCTGGGTACCGATCGAAGAAAGCTCGAACATCAACCAGATGGTCATTATCTTCGGAGCCTCCTATATTCTATTCCAGGGCGGCCTTGACCTTAAACTTAAGACCATCATTCATTACGCCTGGATAATCGCCCTCCTGGCAATCCCCGGGGTCCTGCTCTCCACATTTTTGGTCGGGGGGGCCGCTAAGCTCATCTTTCCGATACTTCCCTGCGCGGCAGCCCTCCTGCTGGGGGTTATCCTCGCCCCCACCGATCCGGCCACACTGATACCTATTCTCAAACAGGTCCGGGTCTCGGAACGGTTGGAGGTGGTAATCGAGAGCGAGTCAGCCTTTAACGACACCACTGCCGCCGTCATATTTATCTCCATCGTCACACTGCTCCAGCAGGGACATCTCAGCCTGTTTCCGGCGGTCGGCGGGTTCCTCGGGCAGCTATTCATCGGTTTTGGGTGCGGGGCCGGCGTCGGATTGCTGGCCGGAGTCTTCATCTCCCATCGGCCGTTCGGGTTTTTCCGGGAAGTGGCCTCAATCCTGACCCTCCCGGTAGTTGCTGGTTCATATACCCTTGCCACTTGGTTGGGAGGAAGCGGATACCTTGCAACCTTCATCGCGGGGGTATTCCTGGGAAACTGCCGGGAGTTGATGCCGTCCTACTTCGACCGGAAGAAAGGACTGAACCTGGAGATCTTCAGCATGGACCTGGCGGTGATCTGCCGGATGATGATATTCGTAATCCTCGGCAGCCAGATTGATTTTTTGGCGGTCAGAGAGTACCTGCTTCCCGGCCTCGTTCTGATGGCCGTCTTTATCTTCATCAGCCGGCCGGCGGTGGTCTTTCTCTTCTTCGGGCTTGACCGAAAGAAGGGATGGACGATCAAGGAGAAGCTCTTCTTGAGCTGGGTGAGGGAGACCGGGGTCATGCCGGCCGCCCTGGCCGGAGCGTTAGCATCGATCTCTCTCAATTTTTCGGGCCGGATGGGAGGAATATATGATGAATTTGTTCAAGCCATCGTATTTATGGCTATCCTCGTGACTTTGCTCGTCCAGGCCATGTCGACACCCTGGCTGGCCCGAAAACTTAAATTAATCAGAGAAAACGAGAATGAAGGAGCATGAGATGACGGAACTAAAAAACCTCGAACAGACGCCGGAGCCGGTTGCTCGGAAGCTTCGCCCCTACATGGAGAAGATGATCGAGCTCCAGGGAGATAACCTCATATCGGCGATGATATACGGCAGCGCGACCGGCGAAGACTACTCGAAAAAAAGCTCCGATATTAATCTTCTGATGATCTGCCGGGAGGTAAACCTGCCGGACCTTCAGAAATGTCTGAAGCTGGTGCATAAAGGAATGCGGGAGGGAATTTCCGCGCCACTTTTTCTGACCCGCCGGTATATCGAGACCTCCGCCGATGTTTTTCCGGTCGAGTTTCTTGAAATCCAGGATAATAATGTGGTCCTTTATGGCGAAGATCTGCTCTCCGGAATCACGATTGATCTGAAGAACCTTCGTCATCAGTGTGAGGAACAGATCAAGGGAAAACTGGTCCGGATCCGGCAGGCTTACCTGGAAGTGGGGTTGAAAGGGGCCGGGGTTGAAGCTCTCCTCAAGAGATCACTGTCGAGTTTGATGCCGGTCTTCAAAAACATCCTCCGGCTCCGGGGAGAGTCCCCTCCGGGGAAGAAGGAAGAGATTCTTAAGAAGCTGGCCGGGGTTTTCGACATTGAGGAAGATCTCTTTCTGAAAATTTTAAGAGATAAGCGCGATGACGAGAAGATTGGGGGAGAGGAGGCGGTGGTCTATCTGAACCGTTACCTCCTCCAGCTTGAAAAACTGGCCGATGCGGTGGACCGGATCTCATCATGAAACGATTTGTAATATTAATATTATTGTTAAACGGAATTGTCGGGTTGTTTTCGTCCGTCCGTGCAATCGCGCAGGAAGCGGACTACCCCTCCCGGCCCAGTGTTCCGATCAATGACTTTGGCAATCTTCTCTCCCCCCAAAATGAGGCCCGGCTGGACAGGCTGAGCCGGGACCTCTTGGATCGGACCGGCGCCGCGGTGGTGGTGGCCACGGTGGAGACAATCGCTCCCGAGACTATCGAGGAGTACGCCACCAAGCTCTTCGAGAGGTGGGGGATCGGCCGGAAGGGAAAAGATGAAGGGGTCCTGATCCTGGTGGCGGTCAAGGAGAGGAAGGTCCGGATCGAGGTGGGTTATGGGTTGGAAGGGACTATCCCCGACGCGAAGGCTTCCCGGATCATCAGGCAGATAATGCTCCCCGATTTCAGGAAGGGGAATTTCGGGACGGGGATCGTCCTCGGAACCCAGGCCATTGCCGGGCTGATCGCGGAAGAAGTCGGAGTGGAGATAGAAGGAGTGGACCGGAAGGCCATTGAGGCCGGAACGACCCGGAAACGTTCCAGAGCGCCGAAGGCCCTGGGGATATTCATTGTCATCCTGATCTTCGCTCTGATCACGATTATTCGCTCGGTGGGCTCGGGGCGCGGCCGTGGCTCCGGATAT
>JAVCDH010000029.1 GCA_030765805.1 Candidatus Euphemobacter frigidus | reverse complement strand
TGTTAGTTATTTTGAATAACTTAGTATATCATAGGAGATTCAACGAAACAAATTGAATAATGTGATACTTTACAACTTGGATGATGTGATTGCCGGGTGCTTTCTATTGTGACACAGTCTGAATGACGCAGAAATGTTTCATTTTTTATAATGCCGTTCTGAATATTACATCCACTTGACTCAAGCGGATAGTCTTATTATTTATTTGTTTATGAGTAATCATATATTGTAAAGTAACGATCTTTAACGGGAGGGGATAATTTTGTATGGAATGAAAGGGAAAAATTTGTTGACTTTAAAAGATTTCTCTGCGGAAGAGATCGAATCCCTGTTACGGTCGGCTATCGACTTAAAAGAAGAGAAGGCCTCAGGCCGGTGGAGAAGGAGACTGGAGGGGAAGAATATCGCCCTCATCTTTGAGAAACCCTCCACCCGGACCCGCTGTGCCTTTGTGGTAGCCGCAGTCGACGAGGGGGCACATCCCGAGTACCTGGGGAAGGGGGATATCCAGCTCGGGAAGAAAGAGACCATCAAAGATACCGCCCGGGTCCTGGGAAGGCTCTTCGACGGGATCCAGTTCCGGGGATTCAAGCATGAGACTGTCGAGGAACTGGCGAAGTACGCGGGGGTCCCGGTCTGGAACGGTCTGACCGACCGCTTTCATCCCACCCAGGCCCTGGCCGATCTGATGACCGTCCGGGAGAAAAAGGGAGACCTGCGGGGGGTCGGCCTGGCTTACGTGGGTGATGGACGAAACAACGTGGCCAACTCCCTCCTCCTGGCGTCCGCCCTGATGGGGATGGACATTCGGATCGTCGCCCCGGAGCCCCTCTTTCCCGACCCGGTGCTGGTGGATGAGGCCGGCCGTCTGGGCCGGGAGCGAGGAGGGACGATCACCGTCACCGCCGACCCCGACCGGGGTGTCAGGGGAGCGCAGGTTATCTATACCGATGTCTGGGCTTCCATGGGGGAAGAGAAAGAGCTGAGAGATAGAATCAGCTTGCTCAAGCCGTACCGGATTGACGGAAAAATGATGGAGAAGTCGGGGGACCCCAAAACCATCTTCATGCACTGTCTCCCCTGCTTCCATAATACCGAGACCGAGATCTCAGGGAAAACCCCCGAGATCTGCGAGGCCGCGGAAGAAGTCTTCGAGAGTCCCAACTCGGTGGTCTTCGACCAAGCGGAGAATCGGATGCATACGATCAAGGCGGTCATGGTAGCGACTCTGGTCGGTGAAAGCTAATCCGCTTTTTCAGTTGCCAAGACACAAAGACACCAAGAAAATAGGTAAAATATATACCGTTATTTTTCTCGGTGTCCCGGTGTCTTAGAGATAAAAAGTTGTGCCGCCGCGCTCGCTGTCGCGGCCGGTTCCCCGCCGTCCGGGCCCGGGAAGGAGTTTGGATTGGGGGAAGCCTCCCTGAACGGCACTTTCACGGCACATCTCCGTGCCCATAAACTAGAAGGCTTTTACCTGGTATTGAAGGGAAGGATAGTTGATTCCCGGCAAATCTTTTCCCGAGGGTGAGGACTGTCACGATATCCGTTTTTATCGTCAAACATGATTTCAGCTTTGACACCCGGCCGAAGGAGTCAAAAAGGAGGGTAGCCGATGAAGGCGAACGACAGAGCCATCCCCGCAATCGGGGCGGCGCTCATCTGCTTCACCGCGATGACGGGAATTTCATCCGCTTTCGCTCAGGAAAAAGATGATCCGGCGCTCCTCCGGAAAGAACTGGATCAGGTGAAGAAGCAGCACTCGGAGCAGTTCAAAAAGATGGAAGAACGCCTCCAGGCATTGGAGATAGAGATCGATAATGCCGCGGACAGCGAGGAGGGTGCCCGTTCCATCGCCGCCGAGGCTCTGGAAAAGGCCCGGCAGGCTTATCAGAAGAGCGGGGATTCAACCGAGAAGATTGAGCCCAAGGCTTTGCCCGACTGGATTACCCAGGGCTTTGAATTTCACGGTTATCTCCGCTCCGGGTACGGCATCAACGGCAAGGGGGGACACCAGGTCTTCTTCCGCGCTCCCGGGGCTCTGGCCAAATATCGTCTTGGCAACGAGACCGAGACTTACGGTGAACTGGTCCTGGCCAATAATTTTGTTCACAACCACGTCGATCCTTTCTGGCTGGTACAGGCTCGTGTCTCCGTATGGACCCCGGAGAACCTGAACGACGATGACACCGATCCCTTCGGCCACTTCAAACTGGGTCTGCGCGAGACCTTCATGCAGGCAGGCAACTTTCCCTGGTCGCCTGAAATGAAGTTCTGGGCGGGAAACCGGTTCTACCGCCGTCACGATATTCATATCATAGATTTTTACTGGCTGGACATGAGCGGATACGGAGGCGGTGTCGAGGATGTCCCCATCGTCGGAGATGTTAAGCTGGCGGTGGCATATCTCGGCGGTTCCCTGGATGAATATGAGTTTCCCGAGGTAGGAAGGGTCTCGAAGAACACGGCCGACATCCGTCTTTATGACATACCGATCCCCCTCGGTACCGGGATGGTCTGCGTGGCACCTTCTACTTTGAAGGGTGGAAAATATACCGAGAGTGGGGTGGAGCACGACTATCCTTCGGCTTCCGGCTATGGGTTGACTTTCGCCCATACGCATTCGCTTGAAAACGGAGGCTACAACCAGGTGACCGTTCAGTATGGCCATGGTACCGGGTCGCAGTTCACTCCCACCGTTCAGGAACCGAGCGAGTATCTGCGTGATACCTGGACTTTCCGGGCCACCGAGACCCTGCTCATAAATTCCTGCGACTCTTTCGCTATGATGGGGACGACCCTCTTTCAGCTGACCAGCGACGGCGCGCCGGACAACGACCGGATTACCTGGTACTCGATCGGGGGGCGGCCGGTTTACAGTTTTACTGAAAATCTCGCCCTGGCCCTGGAAGCCGGTCTGGATTATACCAAAGATGAGACCCAGCTGGATGCGGAAGGAGATCCTCTGAAAGGTGTTCTCGGTAAGATTACCATCGCCCCCGAGCTTCGGTTCTCCAGTTCTTTTCTGAGCCGCCCGGTCCTCCGTCTCTATTTTACCTATGCCAAATGGAGCAAGGATTTTCGGGGATATGTCGGGCAGTTGGAAGATCTGACCGCTTCGGCCAACCCCTATGAAGACGATACCCAGGGTTGCGCGATCGGTATCCAGGGAGAGGCGTGGTGGTAGAAGAGAAGTGACTAAAGTTCGAAGTGAGCTAAAGTGACTAAAGTTGGGGTGCCGACTGACTCTCACTGCTGACCGCTCACCAGGAAAACCATGCATCGCGAATGCAGAGTTAAGTTTTAATCGAAGAGAGGAGGTGTGGTATGGCTGAAGATATTGCTGTCCAGATGGGACGGGAAGCGGCTGGGGGGTTCGGTGCGAAGAAGTACAAGCCGCTGGTCTATATCGTCGCTTTTACGGCTGCCCTGGCCGGCCTGCTCTTCGGCCTGGACATCGGGGTTATCTCCGGGGCGCTGAAGTTCATCGCCAAGCAGTTCTCCGCCACTACCCTCCAGCAGGAATGGGTGGTCAGCTCTCTTCTCTTCGGCGCGGTGGCCGGAACGCTTATGAGCGGATTCCTCTCCAAAAAATACGGGAGAAAGAAAACACTTCTTCTGGCGGCGGTGGTCTTCTCCGTGGGAGCGCTCTTCTCTTCGGTCTCCACCTCGATCGGTATTCTGATCGGCTGCCGTGTCTTTCTGGGATTGGCGGTCGGGATGGCCTCCTTCACCGCGCCGCTCTATCTCTCGGAGATTGCTCCCCGCAGTATTCGCGGAGCATTGATATCAATGTACCAGCTCATGATCACGATTGGTATCGTCATCGCTTTCCTGAGCGACGCTTACTTCGCCTCCTACTTCAAGTATCACGATGTCGTTGGAGGGCATTGGAGAATCATGCTCGGAATCATAGTCATCCCGGCGGTCATTATGTTCATCGGCGTCTTCTTCCTCCCCGAAAGTCCCCGCTGGCTCGTGTTGAAGGGGAAGGGGAAGAGAGCCCGGCAGGTGCTTCACAAAGTCAGGACGACCGAAGAAGAGGTCGCACTTGAGCTGGAGGAGATCGAGACGAACCTGGGGGAAGAGCAAGCCGGTTGGAAGATGTTCAAATCCAATAGATATTTCCGTAAAGCAGTCTATCTCGGAATCGGACTCCAGATAATCCAGCAGCTTACTGGTATCAACGTGGTGATGTACTATGCGCCGAGCATATTCAAGTCCGCCGGCTTCGCCTCCACCGCAGAGCAGATGTGGGGAACGGTGATCGTCGGGATGGTCAATGTTCTGGCCACCTTTATCGCCATCGCCTTTGTCGACAGATGGGGGCGGAAACCGATCATGTTCACGGGATTCGTGGTTATGGGGATCGCCATGTGCGTGGTTGGATTGGCCATGCCTTCCGAAGCGGATATAGCGTCCGCCGCAGGGCATACCCCGGTCACCGCCTTTATCTCCATCGCCGCCCTGCTGATCTTTATTATCGGTTTTGCCGCCAGCGCCGGTCCCATCATCTGGGTCATCTGTTCGGAGATCTACCCGCTCGCGGGCCGGGACTTCGGGATTACCTGCAGCACGGCGACCAACTGGATCGTGAACGGGATTGTCGGCCTGACTTTTCTCTCAATGCTGCATGGACTCGGGGCCACGGCAACATTCCTGTTCTACGGCTTGGTCGAGGTTCTGTTCTTCATCTTCTTCTTGATCTGGGTCCCGGAGACCAAGGACATCTCGCTGGAGAAGATCGCCACCAACCTGTTGGCAGGCAAGCGCCTGCGGGATATCGGCAGGAAAGCATAGATCTATCTGAAGGACGAGTCGTTATCGACGGTGACGTACTAAATTATCGGTGGGGCGCCTGCGGTCCGACCGGAAAGGAGGGAAAAATGAAAAAACAACTGCTTGTTTTGGTAGTCGGAGTAATCGGCTGCGCACTGTTGCCCGGATCGATCCTGGCCCAGGCAATCACCCAGTCGATCCCTATCGAGGATCGGGAGCGGGGGATTGAGGTGATATACTTGAAGGCGTTTATAGATGAGGCGGGAGATCTGATCATGGAGAAAGGGGAAGACGCCTTCACCGAATTCCGGAAACCTGGTTCCAAGTGGAATGACGGCGGAGCGGATCTCTTTATAATCCAGGCAACCGAGGGGCATGAAAATGAAGGTGGATTTGTAGTTGCCCCGGATTCACAGTTCGTGGGGGAAGGGGCGCTCGATATGGATACGGTAAACGCCCGTCCTTATCTCCAGAAAGTAAAAACGAAAGGAGAAGGAGGAACTTTTTTCTTCTTTATTCCTTCTGCGGCTCCCGGTCCGGCCTCTGCCTATAAAATCGTCAAGGCTCCTTCGGGGAGGAGTTATGTATTGACATCCGGCGTGAACAGCCTGGATCATCAACAGGATTTTGTGGAATTGCTGGTCGAGACAGCCTGTAACCTCATTGCCGATCAAGGAGAGAAAGCTTTTCCACTTATCCGCAAAGAAGATTCCGTTTGCAGGTTCAAAGACACCTACGTCTTTGTATTGACCGATAAGGGCATCCCCGTGATCGATCCCGCCACACCGGAATATGAGGGGGTTGACATGATCAAAACCCATCCCGAACTGGCCGGTGTCTACCGGAAGATTCTTAAAATGGCAAACTCCGAAAAGGGATATGGGTGGGTGGAATACGAGTGGATTAAACCGGGGGGAACCGAGCGGAAGGGAAAAGCGGCTTTCGTAAAAAAGGTTCATTCACCCGACGGAGATTTCATAGTCGGTTCGGGAGTCTACCTCGACGAACAGTAAGAGACGGTCTTAAAAAGTGAACAAGTTGCTTTATGGAGATGAAGTCGGTCATCAAAAGATTCAACCGGTACTTTCCGGGAACCCCCCGGGTCTTTATGGCCCCGGGGCGGGTCAACCTGATCGGCGAGCATACCGACTACAATGAGGGCTTTGTTCTTCCGATGGCTCTCGAATACCGGGCGGAAGTCGCTGTCTCCCCCCGCGCCGACCGCCGGGTAAGGGTCCGCTCCCAGAACCTGGACGAGTCGATCACCTTTTCCCTGAATGAGAATGAGCGGAAGCGGAATCACTGGAGCGACTACACGGCGGGGGTGGCCCGGATGCTGGAGCTGAGCGGGTTCCGGCTCCCCGGGGCCGATCTCCTGATTGAAAGCATGGTCCCGGTCGGGGCCGGCTTGAGCTCCTCGGCCGCCCTGGAGGTCGCTTCGGCGTTGGCTCTCCTGAGCACCGTGGGGGGAGAACTCTCCCTCACCGATCTGGCCCTCCTGGCGCAACGGGCGGAGAACGAGTTCGTCGGCATGAACTGCGGGATCATGGACCAGTTCATCTCCGTCCACGGCGAGAGGGACCACGCCCTTTTCCTGGACTGCCGTTCTCTGGAGTATCAACAGGTCCCCCTTCGTTCCGATCAGGTTTCAGTGATCATCTGTAATACCAGGGTGAAACATAAACTGGGGGTCTCTGAATACAATACAAGAAGAAAAGAGTGTGAAGAGGGTGTGGACCTACTGAAGTCATACTACCCGGACATCACCGCTCTGCGTGATCTCTCTCCGGAAGAGTTCGCCCAAAGCGAGGGGATGTTGCCGGAAGTGATCGGAAGGCGTTGCCGGCATGTCGTTACCGAAGATCAGCGGGTGCTGGAATCCGTCCGGGCCCTCCGGGAGGATGACCTGGCGCGGTTCGGAGACCTGATGAACCGTTCGCATGAGAGCCTCCGGGATGACTACGAGGTGAGCTGCCGGGAACTGGATATCATGGTTGACCTGGCCCGGAAGATTCCCGGCTGTCTGGGGGCGCGGATGACCGGGGGAGGCTTCGGGGGCTGCACGGTCAACCTGGTTGAGGCCGCCTCGGTCGATGCTTTCCAGTCCGCGATCCGGAGCGCCTACCGCGAGGAGACCGGCCTGACAGCCGAGATCTATCTCTCCGCCCCCGCCCGGGGCGCTCATGAAGTCATACCCGGACTAAAATTATGAAGAAGACAATCCGATCTCGGGTCACGATAATTTTCTGGAGTCTCCTCATCCTGGGTTCCCCGTTCCGCCCGGCGGCCGCGAGTTGCCCCCTGCAGTTGTGGTCGAACGGGAAGTACCGGCAGAAAGGGAGAGTCGAAGTGACCGGTAAGCCGGGGAGAGAGTATTACATGCAGGTCGGCCCGTGGACCTACTGGTATAAGAACGGGCAGAAGCGGAAAGAGGGTGTTTTCAAGGAAGGCACACCGGTCGGGGAATGGAGTTTTTGGTACAAGAACGGGGTCCGCATGAAGAAAGGCGCGTACAATAATGATGGCCGGGAAGATGGCCCCTGGAAGTACTGGTACGAGAATGGGCTGGACAATCAGGAGGGGGATTATCACGCCGGCCGCCCGACCGGTCACTGGATCTACCGGTATAATCAAGTGGACGGCAGGAAGCGGAGAGAGGGGAAGTATATCAACGGCCTTGAAACCGGTCACTGGATTTACTGGTATAAGGACGGGAAGAAGCAGAAAGAGGGTGCGTATATTAACGGCCTCGAGGACGGTCCCTGGACATTCTGGTATGAAGATGGGCGGAAGAAGTGCGAGGGGAGCTTCAAAGCCAGCCTGGAGGAAGGCGAGTGGACCTACTGGGAGAGAAGCGGTGAAGGTAAGGAGAAGAAAGAATGGGAATGGACTTATTCTTACCGGGAGGTCATGCCCTCAGAGGAGGAGAGGAAGGCTGAGAGCCTATCGTCGGCCCTGGTCGGTCATTGGATATCCGAGAAGGTGCTCTCGACTTTCAAGAGATCTCAGACCCTTCCGGAAGACTCCCACCATCTCTATTTCAGGCCGGCCGGAGGATTCACGGAAGTGATGGACGGGGAGATTATCGACATTGCCTATACTGTGGAGGATGAAGACCCGCCGGATCGGCTGATTCGAGTCCGGTTCACGAGCTATGAAGGCCGGGGCGCGGTCCTCTCAGGAAAGTTCTCCGAAGATTACCGAAAGCTGGCGGGTTTATATTACCTGGTGGATTTTCTGCGCGGCAGCCGGGAAAAAGCGAACAGTTATTTTATAATGAGATACGCCGGTAACGAGACCGGCCCTGAACGATTGCGAGAGCCTAACAGTCCTTAATAACTGCGCCTTACCCTCAAACGGTTTGGGACTCCCGCACCCTTCTCCAGTAACCTCGAAGCCGGGGCTCCTATATTATTATGATCTCCCTGTGTGCTGCCCCCGAGCATCTATCCGGAAGACGTGATATATTTAAGCGAAGGATGCCATGAGAATACGGACTGTCATTTCAATCGGGGTTATCTATCTTGCGGTCGCCGCCGCCGTGCCGAATACCGCCCGGGGTACGGTCAACCCTCCCGCATACGGCTGTTATACCGGGATCTTCCGGGGGAGTTCGGGGTTGTGGGCGTTGAGAGGGGTGACCCGAACCTATTACGGAACAGATGGAGATATCCCGGTAACGCGATGATAAACAGTTAACAGTTCCAATGGGCTTTGATATATTGTAGAAACCCATTACTCGGAGAGGCTTCCAGGGGTTCAAACTAAACGATGAGTTAAATTGGCGCCGTAGGCGCCAATTTATTGGAAAGGACATCGCCAATGCCGATACGAAAGACCGATCTGATCTCGCTGCATGGAGGGCACAGCGGTGAATTCTGCTGCCATGGGAGTGATCGGCTGGAGGACCTGGTCCGGGCCTATGTCGAGCAGGGCTTCCGCCGGGTCGGTCTCACCGAGCATATGCCCCCGGTCAGCGACCGGTTCCTTTATCCGGATGAGATAGAGGCCGGGCTGGACGCCGCCGCCCTCTATCGCCGTTTTGCCCGGTACATCTCCACTGCCCGGGTTCTCCAGAAGAAGTACTCTTCCCGGATAACGATTTATGTGGGATTCGAGACCGAGACCTGCCGCGGCTATCAGGAGTTTGTCCGTAAGCTGCTCGATGAGTTTCGTCCCGACTATATCGTGGGTTCCGTGCATCATGTGGACGATACGCCATTTGATTACTCCCCGGAAGATTATACCCGGGCCGCGCGCCAGGCGGGGGGAATCGACGAACTTTACTGCCGGTACTTCGATCTCCAGCTGGAGATGATTAACAGCCTCCGGCCCGCGGTGGTCGGGCATCTCGACCTGATCAGGATCCATGACCCGGGATATCGCGATCGCCTGAAGAGACCGGAGGTTGAGTCCAGAGTCCACCGCAACCTGGAGAGAATCCGCCGGCTTGACTTGATCATGGACTGCGATCTTCGCGCCCTGGACGCGCAGGGCGAACCTTATCCATGTCGTTCCATCCTTCTCCAGGCCCGGGAACTGGGGATTGCGGTGGTTCCCGGGGACGATTCTCATAGCGTGGATACGGTGGGGCGCAACATCAAAACCGGGATCAAATTGCTCCGGGAACTGGGATTCAACACATCCTGGAAAGTACCGTTATAAAAATGGAGAAGAATATGGGAAAGAAATTCAGCTTGGCCAACGTCCGGGACCATCTGGTGGCGGACCGGACAATTCTTGCTAACGAGAGGACAATGCTGTCGTATCTCCGGCTCTCGCTTACGTTGTTTGTTGCTGGCGTCTCTTTAATCAAATTTTTTGAGAACTGGATTCTGGTAGTAATTGGAGGCCTCTTCATACCTTTGGCGTTACTGGCCGGTATTCTGGGATTCAGGAGGTATCGACGATGTAATGCATTTTTATTGACCTTGAAGGAGGAAGAGAATGAGACTATATCTGATGCGTCATGGGGAACCTCAAGCAAAAAAGAAGGATCCGGAGAGGAGGTTGACCCGTCGGGGTCGCCTTGATGTGGCCACGATCGGGCGTTTCTTGGGGCAGAACGGGTTGACCATCCCCGAGATCTGGCACAGTGAGAAGGCCCGGGTCCGGGAGACCGCGGAGATCATTGCCCAGGCGGTGGGGACCGCCCGGTTGCTGGAGAAACCGGGACTGGCTCCCAACGATCCCGTGGGCCCGATCCGGGGTGATATCAACCTCCGGCAAGAGGATGTGATGCTGGTGGGACATCTCCCTTTTCTCTCCCGGTTGGCCAACCAACTACTGGGTGGCCCGATAGAAACCCAGGTATTCCGTTTCCGGGAGGGTGAGATCGGTTGCCTGGAGAGAAACGGCGAGGGAACCTGGCAGGTGCTTTTTACAATCTATCCGGGTCTGCTCGAGTAGTGGCACGGGGAAAGATGGGCATTACTTTGAAAATTCCGCTTAATGTGAGTCCGATTACTTTTAACCTAAATTGAGCGATTCTATGCGGCGAACTGCACCAATCTTTTGTGTCCGAGTGAGTATTGAAAATCCTCGGCATATCTCCTGGATATGCCTGCGGTTTTCGCAACCCATCGGACATCAAAATCTTAGCACATTTCATCCGCAATTATCGCTCAACTTAAGTTTAGGATTTTGGTCTTTCGCCGGATGATCGTATTCGTTGTAATGGTATTTATTACTGTTTTTCTCCTCTCCCCCGGCCCGGGTTTCGGTGAGGCGAAGCCTGCTATAACCCCGGGCCCCAGCCCGTCCCCCGTGTTAACCAGTACTCCTTTTCAGGGTCCCACCCCTCCCCCGACTACCGTTGTGGGCGAGGTGCACCAGACGATCTCACACTTAATGGCTCAAGAAGTCTATAAATTTGACAGCTTCTTCGGAAGCAATAAGCTGGTGGATGATCTGAAAGTCCCCTGGTTCCGGGTCCGTCTCGGGGTGGAATGGAAAGATGGCGAGAAATTGAAATTTAAGCAGCGCTTCCATTTTTATATGCCCTTACCAATTCTGGAACATAGGTTGGGAACTTTCTTCGGCACCGACGAGGACGGCAAGACTGAGGATCCTAATTATCTGGACCGTCACAGCGGAGACCCGGCGGCCGCGGGTTTGAAGTATTTCATTAAGGACCAGGAGCATTTAAAAGCGAATGTCAATGTCGCCGCCAAGCTTAACTTCAAGCAGCCGGTAATTTTCATAAAGCCGGTGGCCAAGTATGAGATGACCTTCGGAAAATGGTACCTGGAGCCCCGTCAATATGTCTTCTGGTACAGCGACGACGGTTTTGGGGAGGAGACCGATTTTGAGGCTGACTATTCTCTGGGAAAACATCTCCTCCTCCGAAGTGAGACTGATACGGAATATTCAGAGACCAGCAATGGGGTGGACTTTTCCCAGGACTTCTCGATCCAATATCTCGATTATTCGATCCATGATTATCCCCATTTTGCCATCAGCCTGGGATGGGAGAGCTCGGGCCATACCTGGCCTTCGTCCAAGTTCTTCAGACACGAGGCGACCCTCAGACTTCGCCACCGGATCTGGCGGCCCTGGCTCCGGCTGGAGTATGGGCCGCGGCTCAGCTGGGAGCGGATAACCGCGGATGAGGATGAAGGTGAGGATTTCCCGGATTACTGGAAGAATGCCATTCCCTCGATCCTTCTTTATGTGGAGATTCTCTTTGAGGACCTTTCTTCCGGCAAGAGTGCCAAGTAAAAATCGATACTATTATGGATAATTGATAATGGTGAGATGGCACCTGATTCTTCTGTTTCACTCAGTATTATTAACTTTATCGCTGGGGATGAGATTTATTCCTCTTCTCCCCGCGGGGGAAGATAATCACCCCGAAACCTCCCCCAGAGCCGCGCCATCATCTCTTCCAGCCCCATCCCCTGCCACCAACACCCCGGCCGGCCTCTTATCCACACCCCCTTTGCCCTCTGCAGGCGTGACACCCGGTTTGTCTGCATCCCTGAATAAAGATCGTAGCGCTGACTTGCCTCAAGCGGATGATGCATTTTTCGATCATGCTCACGGCTGGACTTCAACCTTAATGACGGATAAGATATTCCAGTTCAATAGCTGGTTCGGAGATGTCGATACGCTGGAAGCGGAGATCGAAAAACCGTGGATCCGGGTTCGCCTGGGCGGCGAACTGAAAGAGAAATGGAAATTCGAATTCAAGAACCGATTTCGGGTGGTTATTCCCCTGCCCCTGCTGGAGAACAGATTGGGAACTTACATCGGCAGCGACGCGGATGACGAATTCGAAGATGACCAGGACTACTTCGACCGGGAGAAAGAAGACAGCGACAACAATATTACCGCCGGTTTGAATTATAAAATCAGAAAAACCGAGAACCTTCAATTCAGCACCAAGTTTGGTGTTCAGTTTAAGATTCCCCCGGTCTTCTATGTCAAGCCCCGGCTGGAATACGTATATACCACCGGTCGCTGGCTCTTCAAGCCCATCCAGTATGTCTACTACTATACCGACGACGGTTTCGGGGAGACGACCAAACTGGAGATCAACCGGTTTCTGGGATCACGATTCTTGCTCCGGAGTTACAGCAAGGCAACCTACTCGAATGACAGTGAGGGAGTGGATCTCTCCCAGGAGTTTAATCTTCAGTATCTCAACTTCGATGTTCGCCACGGCGCCGATTACGCGGCCAGCCTGGAGTGGGAGAGTAGCGCCCACACCTGGCCCTCGTTCAAGTGCGACGAGCACAAGCTGACCCTCCGGTTTTACCGTTCCATCTGGCGGTCCTGGTTCCGGGTGGGTCTCGGGCCGCGGCTTACCTGGAAGCGCGAAAAACCCGGCGACGATGAGGACTTTTCTGAGTACTGGGATAACGCCAGTCCCTCCCTGCTCCTCTTCGTGGAGATACTCTTCGAGGAGGGCGATTCATTCAGCAGTGACAAATATAATCCCTTCACGAGAAAGCGGTAGTGACTATCCGGAAGAGCGCGTGTTCTTCCGCCGCCGGGAGAGATGCCTGAAGATCACGATACATAGGGCCACGCCGGTGGAGGCGAGTATTATATAGCGGTAAGTTGAGAGGTACTGATCGATCAATGCGACGTTATTGCCGATTGTTATCCCGAAGTAGATAATCAATATATTCCAAAGAAACGCGCTGACCGCCGCGCAGATAAAGGTTCGGGCCGGCCGCAGTTCAGTCAGCCCCGAGAAGAAGCTGATCACCGACCGGGTTCCGGGGAGAAAACGATTGGCAATAATCAGCGCGTACCCGTACCGAGAGAACCACCGGTCGCTCTTCCAGATCATCTCCGGGGAGATGAACTTGATCCGCCCCCTCCGCAGGATGTGCTCACCGAGGTATTTTCCCACCAGGTACATCAACATGAACCCCAGGGCGCTGGCGACACTGGTCAGGATCACCACGGGCGCGAAACTCATGACCGTGGAGCCGATCAGGGAAGCCCCGACGATAACCACCACGTCGCTGGGGGAGGGCGGGAAGATATTTTCGATGAAGGCGAAGAAGAAGAGAATAACGTAGATCCAGACCGGATCCACCGTATTCAGATAAGATATAACTGTTTCCAGCATAATCCGACCCGGCATCCACACCCGATTCCCTAACCGGCGTTGTTCGGTTACTCAACGGGGAGGCGCAGGACCTCGTTCTTGGCCAGTAGTTCTTCGGAGACCTCGCGATCAACCCGTATGTCGTGCATCTGGGTGAGGTAGTTTTTGATCGAGGTTTCCCAGTATTTTTTCGTGATGTAATAGACGCGAGCGCCCCCCAGTTCATGCTGGAGATCAGGCCACGGATATGACGGCTGGGCCATCCCGAATCCCCAACGTTTCCAGCCGTTGTAACTCTCGAAAGTGGACCAGAACTCATCCTGGCCGAGGTCATCGAAGCAGTACTGGCACTTGATGAAGTACATGGCCGCCTCGGCCCTGAATCCCCGGTCAAAGGCCATGGTGTGAAGGCTGATATTGATCTCCTCGTTCATCAGACGCCCGTTGGCGAAACCGGTCAGTTCTCCGTCGCAGAGCCCGACCAGGGTATAGGGATCTTTCAAACGGTGGCGATACCACCCCAGGATCTCGGCGTAGACCCGGGCGCCGACGATATCATAAAAGTCCTTCACCTCGTCGAGATTTTCTTCCTGGAGGAACCGCTCCCGGATGATCTTTAGCAGCGGCACGGCCTCTTCAAGTTTGGCTTCCCGGACCAGCATGGTCTTGGTCTCGCCTTCCCGGTTCTTGAGGAGGACTGAGCGCGGCTCGAACGGCTTCACGTCCATCGGGGGGGCCTGGAGAATGGCTTCAATCTCGCTGACGTCGAAGATGATCTTGTCCTGGGATACCTTGACCGGCGGTGGTATTTTCATAATCAGTTTCTCCTTTTTATTTTTTAATTACAATATCATCAGCCGCTATCCCGATCAACGGTTAAATATAGCTCCTATCTTGAAGCGTTTTCAGTGTTAGGCATGAATAAATAGCTTTCGACTTCCCGAAATGTCAAGAAGGGGATAAAGGTGAGGCGCTCCTCCCGGCAGTAGTCGGCCAGTCGGTCTCGGGCGAAGACCAGATCGGCAACATGGGCGGCGGGGGTGTCGCTATAGCCATTCCCGGCGAAGGCGACGAAGGCCCCCTCCCCCTGAAGTTCACGGATGATCTCCGCCTTTCCGATCAGGCAACTTGTATGACGCAGGTCACGGTGTTCCCGGAAGGACGGGATAAAACGGCCGTCTATAATCTCGGCATGGTGACAGATAATGTCACGATCTTTAAATCCGAGATTCCAGAGTTTTACCAGATAGTCGAGGTAGATATCGAACCCGTTGGAGACGATCAGTGAACGGATGCCCGCCCCGGCCAGCCGGTGGTGAAGCTCTTTGAAACCTTCCCGGAGACGAGCTTCTTTTCTCAGGAAGGAGTAGATTTTATCGCGCTCTCCCCGGAAGTGCTCCGCCATTGCCAGATAGGCCTCCTTCATACTGATCTCCCGGTCATGATAAGCCCGGTGCGCTTCCCAGAATTCAGGACTGGCGTAGCGGGAGAAGAGTCCGTCAAAGATATCTTCTTCAGTGATGGTCCCGTCGAAGTCGAAGACCATGGTTAACTTTTTTCCGCCGGTATCGATCTTTAGACTCATCAGTAAATTAGCCCCGGGCGGGGCAAATTTGGAGAATAGGGATTAGGGAATAGGGATCGGTTCACACAATTCCTATCAAATGTTGCCTATTCAATAGATTTTATCGAATTTCTTTCAACAATTCTTGCGGTGTGATTATATTTAAAATGCTATTTGCCAGTATATTTTATTGGCTTTTCCGGGGTTTGATCATCTCTGTGAGTTCGAGATGGTATGTATCAAAACCCAGCAGGGTGATGATGAAGCCGGAAAGGCCGGACGCCTCGACGGCGATATCGGCTTTGACGATTCCGACCCCGGCGGCGAGCCATTGGGTGGAGAAACCGGTTGTATCGTCATCGGAGATGCTCGTAAAGGTGACCTTCAAGCAGCGGAACTCACCGGCGGGCACCATGATCCTCTCCCATCCCACAATTGTTCCCTCCACCCGACTATTAATAATTTCACCGTCGACGATTTCTTTTCCTTTCCATGTCCAGCGTTCGCCGACCGTGACTCGGAGCGGAAACCGGAGCAGGGGCGGATAGTAGGCGCGCCGGGTCGTGAGGAGAAAGGTGTCGCTCTCCGCTTCCGTCAGGTAAAGGCCTTCCGGTGAAAGGCGGAGGACCTGTGTTATATTCACCGGGGGGGACTTGGTGATGATCGTGGTCTGATCACCGCCGGCGGTGACCCGGGAAGTAACCTTACCCAGGTTAGAGCTGTACTTCCAGATGAGGCCGTCTCTTAATGGGAAATAACGGAGAATTGAGATTCTTTCGCCTTCTTTTTCCGGCGAAACGGCCATCCCCCCGGTAGCTGTCATCACCGGATTGACCGGGGGCGAGACGGCGGAGCTTATCAGCAGGATAATAACGACCGACGTTGGAATCGTGGATATCAATACTACCGCTGACCGCGGAGCCGGGCGGCCAGGCCGAGCAGAGTAATCCCGGCTATGATGGCGTAGATGCCGATTAACCAGATAACCGCCAGTAAACCCACTCCGGGACGGGTCAGCAGAATCAGGCCGATGATGATCGAGAGAAGCCCGCTCAAAAAGAGGAGCCATTTTCCGGTGGTCGCCCGGGGAAGTTGAAAGACCGCGCTGATCTCGAAGATCCCGGTGATCAGGGCCCAGAAGGCGATTATCCAGATTGTGATTAATATGGCTGTCGCCGGCCAGCAGAGGAGGAAGATTCCGGCCGCGATGCTGATCAGACCTCCCAGGACGATCGACCCCCGGTGATCCTCCTTTCTCAAATCGGCGGCGGTGAACAATGTGAAGATGCCGTGGGCCAGGAAATAGATGCCGAAGATGAGGATTAACGCTTCGGCGGTGAGGCCCGGCCAGATTAAGAGTATGAGCCCGAGGAGTATCACAACGATACCCCGGATCGCCAGCGCCCACCAGTGCCGGGTGAGATAATTTTTTTCCGCAATTACTACCTCGTTCATTCTACCACCCTCCTTTAACATGACGGTTTTTACTATTGTCCTTCTCTCAGATCTTAAGTTCCGGAGAAATGTTTATCATAAGAGCCGGTTAGATGCAATCTATTTGTCCCGGATTTTTGAGAATGGTTTATCACGAATAATTCGGGTTGAAAAGAAGGCATTTATTTTATATATTCAAAGTTTGTGGTACGGACATTATAAAAGCCAGAAAGAGGAGATTTTAGCAGATGGGATTTAAGTACATTGGAAAAGATATTCCCCGGCCCGACGCCGTCGCAAAAGTCACTGGCCGGGTACTTTTTCTGGATGACATAAAACTCCCCGGTTTACTGCGCGCGGCTATTCTGCGGCCTGATTACGCCCACGCCAAAATTATCTCCATCGACACCTCCCGGGCGGAGAAGTGTGAGGGGGTGATAAAAGTTGTTACCGGGAAGGGATGCAAGCTCGTCTACGGGGACAATATTCGGGATCTGACTCCGATCGCGGTCGACAAAGTGAATTATATCGGCCAGCCGGTTGCCGCGGTGATCGCGGAGACCCTCCCGCAAGCCCGCCGGGCCGTCAAGAAGATCAAGGTCGAGTACGAACCGCTTCCGGTCTATATCGACGCCCGTGCCGCTCTGGCCGGGGACGCCGTCTTGATCCATGAAAATAGCGGTGAATTCTGGCACCTCCCCGGTATCGCGCCGATTGCCGGAACGAACATTGCCAATCGGTATATCTTGAAGAAAGGAGATATCGAGAAAGGGTTCGAGGAGGCCGACGTGGTGGTGGAGGGGGAGTTCAATTACCCTTTCGGGTCCTGTTCCGCGCTCGAGCCCCACGGGGCGATCGTATGGTTTCACGATGACAATACCATCGAGGCCTGGTCCTCCTCGATCTGTCCCTTCATTATCCGGGAGGAGCTGGCCCGGGTTTACGGTCTGCCGGTCTGCGATGTCCGGGTCCATATCCCCGAGCTGGGCGGCTGTTTCGGGTATAAGTCGGATATCACCGTTGAGCAGACCATTGCCTACATCGCCGGCCAGGTTCCGGGGCGCCCGGTCAAGTGGGTCGCCACCCGGAAGGAGGACTTCCTGAGCACGCTGATCGGGCACGGCATGCGGACGCAGATAAAGATCGGGGCGAGGAGAGACGGCAAACTGACCACTCTTAAGACCCGTATTCTTCATTCCACCGGCACTTCCGCCGATACCGGGGTGCATGTGTTGATCGCCGCCACCCACAACTCCACCGGGTCTTACGAGTTTCCGAACTGTTATCTCGAGGGCAACTCGATCTACACCAACACTCCCCCCGTTGGCGCCTTTCGCGGCTACGGGCACCAGGAGTCCCAGCTGGCCGTCGAGCGGATGATGGATATCCTGGCCCGGAAGCTCGATATGGATCCCTTTGAGTTAAGAGAAAAGAACTACCTGGGACCGGGGAAGGTTACTTCTCTGGGAGAGACATTGCATAAGACCAACGGGGATATGAAGGAATGCGCCGATATAGTTCGCGGCATCGTCTTCTCGAAGCCCAAAGAGATCTCCGAAGACGAGAAATATTATTACGGCCGGGGCTTCGCCGCCCTGATGAAGACGCCCAAGGGAGCAACTTTCTCCTCGAAGAGCTGCTACCTCAAGTTCAATATCGACGGCAGCGTCTCGATCAACATGGGAGGAGCCGAGGTGGGGCAGGGGCTCAGAAACGTTGTCCGGCAGGTCGCGGCCGAGGCCCTTCAGATCGCCCCGGAACGGATCCGGGTCTATACCGAGATCGATACCCAGTTCTCCCCCTGGGAGTGGCAGACGATCGGCTCGATGTTCACCACCCAGGGAGGCCGGGCAATTGTGCGTGCTGCCGATAAAGCCATTCGAATGTTGAAGGAGACCGCTTCCCAGGTTCTGCGGGTTGGTATTGATCTGCTCGACTACGACGGAGATTACGTTTTCCTGAAGTCAGATCCTGCCGCCCGGGTTCCGGTTCCCGAACTCGGCCGGGGTTACACTTTTGACGACGGCCGTACGATCGGCGAGGTGGTTCATACCACCGCCGACGCCCGCTTGCCCCGCCAGTCGAACCCCGACGAGAACGGCCAGGGCACGATGGGGATTACTTATACATTCGGGGCTCAGGCCTGTGAACTGAGGATTGAGAAGGAGACGGGGAAGATCATCATCGATCACTTTGTCTCGGCATTCGACGTAGGCCAGGTGATCAATCCGGTCCAGATCAGGGGGCAGGTAGTCGGAGGTGTGATGATGGGTATCGGTGCCTCGCTCCATGAGGAACTAAAATTCACTGAAGAAGGCAAAGCGGTCAACCCCTCCTTCCGTAAGTACCGGTTTCCGACCATCAAGGACGCGCCCGGAAAACAGACGGTCGAGTTTGTCGAGACCCCAGGAGAGATCGGTCCCTTCGGGGCGCGGGGGATCGGTGAACACCCCGTGGTGGGAGTCGCCCCCGCGATTCTGAACGCGATTTATGACGCGATCGGCGTGGACTTCTACGAGATCCCGGTAACGAAAGAAAAGATCAAAGAAGCATTGGATAGAGGAAAGGAATAATGCCGGAGAAGATTACCTTTACCGTCAACGGGACCTCTCGAACCGTTGAGATTGAAGGATCGGAGAAACTGATCTATATCCTCCGGGAGAAGCTCAACCTGACCGGTACCAAGCGCGGATGTGACGATGCCTCCTGCGGGGCCTGCGTGGTGGTGGTGGATGATGAGGCGGTCAAGAGTTGCACTTTCCCCGCGAAGAAGCTGGCCGGCAAGGAAGTGCTTACCATCGAAGGGATGGCGAATGGAACAAATCTCCACCCGATCCAGCGGGCCCTGATCGATGCCGGCGCGGTCCAGTGCGGTTACTGCACACCCGGTATTGTGATGGAGCTTTTCGCCCTCTTTCACCGGAAGAGAGACGCGACCGACGATGAGATCAAGGAAGTCCTCTCCCGTCATCTCTGCCGGTGTACCGGATACGAGGCGATCTATGATGGGGCGTTACTGGCTCGAAAATATCTTTCGGAAGCGGTTGATCGGTAGCCCGGAGCAAAAAAGATGAGCGCGGAAATTAGAAGGATCTTCTGCCCGCACTGCCGCCAGGAATCGGCCGTTAAAGTCGTCAAAAAATATGACGGCTTTACCCTGGTGGGGGAAGTTAAGACCTGCGCTTTCTGCGGCCACGAATTCTTGGAAGAGGAGCCGGAGTATATTGAGAAGCACCCTCCGGGATGGGTACACGATCAGGATCTGAAGAAGGTCTGTCACCGCTGCCGCCACTACGTGGTCAACCCGTTTATCCAGAAGTGCGTGCTTCGCCAGAAAGAAGTGGAAGCGACCGACACCTGTTCTGACTTTTCTCTTCGTCCGTCTTCATCCAAAGGCGACGATCGGAGAGAAGAAAGCCCTAAACCTCCATCTATCCTCGGTGAACCACCCCCCACCCTCCGCCTCTTCGATAGGTAAATTGGGTTTGAGGGCCAGGGGGGATGGAGGTGGATGATCAGAAGAGAACGCGGGTTAGAAGCGGAGGGAGACGCCGCCCTGGGCCCAGAAATTCTCTCCCCGGCGGATGTGCTCTTCTCTATGACGGAGGCCGCTCTTGGATAGTTCATAATATAGTCCTTCCGCATATATGAAGAGCGGCCCGACGGCGTTCAGTTCAATCCTTAAGGAAGCCTCGACATCCAGGAAAGAAGTCTCCTTAACGCCGAAGTAAAAATCCTGGTAGTGGCTGGTGGCATAACCGATCGCCAGTTTGGGGATGATCCGGAGAGGTCCGATATCCCCGATGTAACCGATCGAAGAATTGAAATAAAAACCGTTCGCGTTGTCGAAATCCCAGTAGACATTACCGCCGGCGAACATGGGATAGCCCCATCTTGCCTCGAGTCCGATCTCCTGGGTCTTGGGATAGCCAATATACTGGTTATCATAGTAAAAATATGAAAAGGCCACCTCCCCCTCCTGGGTCCGCCGCGCCAGGCCGGCCCGGTAGATCCAGCGGGTGAACTTCCCCCGGTTTTCGTTGGAAGAGGTCAGGTCCATGTTCCCCAGGGCCTCTATTTCCAGGCCCTTATCGCCCAGACGTATCGCGGGCTGGAAGACGGCCTGGCGATTCAGCTCCAGGCCGCGCCAGATATATTGAGAGCTGAAATCAACATCG